>CBDVDL010000053.1:0-9610 GCA_965372735.1 uncultured Alphaproteobacteria bacterium
TTTCGTTGTGGAGATTTTTGCTTTAATTGTTTTTCGAGGGCTCCGCATTGGAGCGCGGGCGCACAATCCGTTCAACAGTTTGCTTGCGGCGGGGATTGTATGCACGCTGGCGTTTCAAGCGCTGATGAATTTGTTTGTCGCGGTGGGTTGGCTGCCAGTGACCGGCTTGCCGCTGCCGTTTGTCAGCTACGGAGGGTCTTCGCTACTTATTTACATGACGATGATGGGTTTGCTTTTAGGAGTGACGATGCGATGGAGAGAACATTGATGGTTTTTCGTTTGTGGGGAACATGCTTTCTCATTTTCTTGATTCAAACGATTGCAGCGCCGGCGGCAGAATTGCAATGGCCGCTTCCGGATTCGCGCGAATTGACATCGGGTTACGGCGAGCGACGCGGTGCGCATTTTCATGGGGGAGTTGACATACGAACGCGCGGAGAAACGCTGCCGTGCATCGCTGTGGATAACGGATGGGTGGAACGCATTGCGATTTCTCCCACAGGGTACGGAAGAGCTGTTTACCTGCGGCTTCCCGATGGACGCACAGCGGTCTATGCGCACCTGTCTCGCTTCGCATCCAAACTGGATTCCGTTGTGCGGAAGCAGCAGCTCGCGGCGGGCATTTACCGCGTTGATTTTCCTCTAAAGCCGGACGATGTTGCATTCGAAAGAGGAGAGACGCTTGCATGGACAGGCGCATCGGGAATCGGAGCGCCGCACCTGCATTTTGAAATCCGCCGGGATGCTGTTCAGTTGGATCCGTTTCTAAGTTTGGGAAAAGACGACCGGAAACGACCGGTGGTGCGCGGCCTGCGTGTGGTAGATGCTTCGAATGGAAACGAAGCCGGTTATGACGCGGGCACACCCATACAACTCGAAAAAGGAGCCGCGGGCAACTGGAACGGTTACGGCTTCGTTCGTGAAGGCGCGCCGTTCGCGTTGCTGCTCCGAGCTCAGGATCCGATGCCGCATAATCAGCATCGCCCTTGGACGCGAGCGGTTTTCATGCAGGAAGGAGATACCCTCGCCGACGTGCGCCGAGAAGGAATTGATCTCTTAGCGCCGACGACGGTGTATGCGCTCGTCGATTACAGTGCCTGGCGCTATAAAAAGCAAGAGTGGTTCCGGCTTCATTCGGGTTCTTCAGGAAACTTTAAACCGTTTCGCGCACTGAACGCAGACACGGAGGATTTCACGCTTGATGTTTATGATGCCGCAGGGAACAGCACGCGAATATGGCTGCGACTCCGTCAGGAAAAAGGAAGCTTTGTACATAAAGACAATCCCGGCGATAATAAAATTGCGGGTCAGGGATTAATGGGCTATGAACTCGCGCTCAATCCCAAAGAGCAAACGCCGCCTGTGAAAATAACCGCTGCCGAATCGAAGAATGAGATTATCATCGAACCGGAAATCGGCTTCTACTATAAAGCAAATCTGACCTTTACAGCGTTGGGCGGCGCGATGAAAAAGGGCACCTATCTCTACGAACGAAACGGTGCGAAGAAACGGTTTCGAGCAACAGTGAAGAAAGAAGGCGCGCTGCAAATTCACACGAGGATTTCAAGGACGGGTACGTTCGGCACGACTCAGGATACTGAAAAGCCGAAGCTTTCGCTGTGGGTCAACGGAGGCGTGTTGCGTTTCGAGGTGAAGGATACTCAAACGGGAATCAATGATCGGAGTGTGCGCTGCCGTGTTGATGGTCAAACCGCAATTGCAGAATATGAACCTGAAGAGGATGGCGGAAGTATCTGGACGCCTTTTCGGTTGACGCCGGGACAACATGAGGTGGTACTCCGAGCCAAAGATAAAGTCGGCAACGAAACAGTGCTCCGAAGAACCGTGACGATTGGAAAGCGGCGCTGATATATGAATTTCCCTCCGCCTGCCATTCGTATCGTAGGGGTTGACCCAGTGTCTGCCCGCGAAAAAATAATCTTTCTCGGAGAATTTGCGGCGGGAATCGGAATCGTTCTGTTGCTGCGCCGCCGTTGAACATACATTTTATCATGAAGAGATGTCTATGCCGGAATTGAAACTCAGTAAAACTTACGATCCCTCAGCGATTGAGGACAGACTGTATCACACGTGGGAAGAACGCGGTTACTTTGTCGCGCCGATTCACGCAGACCGAAAGCCGTTTGTGATTATGATGCCGCCGCCGAACGTAACGGGCATGCTCACGATGGGACATGTTTTGAACTTGACGCTTCAGGATATTCTTATCCGATGGCACCGGATGCGAGCGGAGGATACGCTGTGGCTGCCGGGCACGGATCACGCCGGTATCGCCACACAGGCGAAAGTGGAAGCGGCGCTGGCGAAAGAAAACACAACGCGACACGATTTAGGCAGGGAAAAACTCGTCGAGCCCATCTGGAAATGGAAAGAAGAATACGGCGGTATTATTCTGCAGCAGCTGCGAAAACTCGGAGCGTCGTGCGACTGGTCGCGTGAACGTTTTACAATGGACGACGGACTTTCGCGTGCCGTTCGCGAGATGTTCGTTCGGCTCTACGAGAAAGGTCTCATCTATCGCGGCAAGCGCATCGTGAATTGGGATCCCGCATCGCAAACAGCGCTTTCGGAGGAACAGGTGCAGTACCGCGATGTGCAATCGCATTTGTGGTATCAGCGCTATCCACTTGCAGAAGGGAATGGCCATCTCACAGTTGCCACAACACGACCGGAAACGATGCTCGGTGACACCGCCGTCGCGGTGAATCCGAACGATGAACGGTTCGCTCATCTGATTGGGAAGAAGCTGCAGTTGCCGCTGTGCAATCGTGAAATTCCGATTATCGCCGATGAGCTTGTGGAGATGGAATTCGGAACGGGTGCCGTGAAAGTGACTCCGGCGCATGACCCGAATGATTTTGACATTGGCGAGCGACATCATTTGGAATTCATCAGCGTTATCGGCAAAGACGGACACATGACCGATGAAGCTCCGGAAAAATATCGCGGCATGACGCGTGAAGATTGCCGCAAAGCGGTCGTCGCGGATTTGGAAGCGCAGGGTTTCCTTGAAAAGATTGAAGACTACAGCCACAGCGTAGGCCACAACGAACGCACGGGAACGATGATTGAGCCGCTGCTTTCCGAACAATGGTTCGTGAAGATGAAGCCGCTCGCCGAGCCCGCGATGAAAGTGGTGCGTGAAGGCAAGATTCGTTTTCATCCGGCTCACTGGGAAAAGACATATTTTCACTGGTTGGAAAATGTTCGCGACTGGTGTATTTCGCGGCAGATTTGGTGGGGGCACCGGATTCCTATCTGGTACTGTCAGGATTGTGGCGAGATTATCGTGGTTGCGAAAGCGCCTTCGACGTGTCCGAAATGCTCATCAGAAAATTTAAAACAGGACCCGGACGTTCTCGATACATGGTTCAGCAGTTGGCTCTGGCCGTTTTCCACGTTGGGATGGCCGGACGACACGGAAGATTTAAGGCATTTCTTCCCGTCGGATGTGTTGATTACAGGGCCTGATATCATTTTCTTATGGGTGGCGCGGATGATTATGGCGTCGCTGGAAGTGAAACAGGATGTGCCGTTTCATGATGTCTATTACACGGGAATGGTGCGCGACATGAGCGGGCGGAAGATGTCGAAATCACTGGGGAATTCGCCGAATCCACTCGACGTTATCGAAACTTACGGTGCGGACGCGCTGCGATTTACGGTGGTGGCGCTGACGCCTCATGGAGGAGATGTTCTCTATGAGAATTCTCAGTGCGAAACCGGCCGCAACTTCGCCAATAAAATATGGAATGCGACGCGTTTCATGTTGATGCATGTCGAACAAGTTGGCGACGTTTCGTTCGAACCGATTGAAACATGGACGAAGCCGCCTGAAGCGCTCGTGGATCGCTGGATTGTTTCGATGTTTTTCTCCGCAGTGAAAGAAACGAATCGCAATATGAAAGAATTCCGGTTCAATGAGGCCGTGAAAACGATAAACATATTTTTCTGGTCACAACTCTGCGATTGGTATATCGAACTTGTCAAGACGCGGTTGGCGGCGGCATCCGCAGAGCAAAAGCGAGAGATTTTGAAGACGGCTCTGGCGGTATTAGATGGCTCGTTGCGGCTGTTGCATCCGTTCATGCCTTTTATTACCGAAGAAATCTGGCAGACGTTGCGCGCACTTTCCGCGAAGACATGGCCGGAAGAATACCAGCAAGAAACGATTATGTTGGCTCCGTGTCCGCGCGTGCGCGAGGAGATGATTGATGCGGCTGTCGAAGAAGAGTTTGCGATTCTCGAGGGGGCAATTTCGGCGCTGCGCAATATCCGTGGAGAACTTGGGATTCAACCGAATGTCAAAATTCGACCGGTGGTCGTGGGAACCACAGCAAAGCAAAAAGCGTTTCTTGAGGAGACGAAGCCTTATATCTGTGACCTCTCGCGAGCGGAGAGCCTCGAGTTTTCTGATGAAAAGCCGAAAGGCTCAGCATCAGCAGTTGGGGAGGATTTCGAGATTTTCGTTCCGCTGGGAGGACTCATTGATGTAAACGCTGAGAAGACTCGATTGGGCAAAGAAAAGGAGCGCTTGACGAAACTCTCAAGTGCGACACGAAATAAACTCGCCAATGAGAATTTTGTGAAGCGTGCGCCGTCGGAAGTCGTGGAGCGGGAACGGGAGAAACTGACGGAATTCGAAGCGGCTCTGGAGAAAGTGGAGCGGCATTACCGAGAAATTTGCGATTTATCTTAAGGAGGAATAGATCATGCGTTTAATCATTGTGAGCATCATGCTCGCGCTGGCTGTTGTGGCTTTTGCAGCGCCGGGAGTGCATATCACGATTTATAACGACAATCTGGCGCTGGTGCGCGATGTGCGCGACATGGAATTTCAGCGGGGCGTAGGAGAAGTTCTCTTCCGTGATGTGGCAGGACAAATCGACGCGACATCGGTTCACTTTGCCGCGCCGGGTGCGCAAATGCTCGAGCAAAATTTCGATTATGACCTCGTCAGCACAGAAAAACTGATGCGGAAATATGTGGATGAAAAGGTGCAGCTTGTCACGGAGGACGGAAGCGTCTTCAATGGGACGCTGCTTTCCGCATCTTCCAAAGGAACGGGAGAAATCATCATTCAGGATTCGCGCGGACGAGTGCAGCTTATTCGGGGTCGGCAAATCCGCGATATCTCGTTTCCTTCACTGCCGGAGGGACTCATCACGCGTCCGACCTTAAGATGGCTTGTGGATGCGCCTTCGGAAGGACCACTGCAAACGGAAGTCTCGTATCTGACCGGCGGCATCGAATGGCGCGCGGATTATGTGGCGGTTGTCGGTGCGGACGACAAACATCTTAATCTTTCAGGTTGGGTGACGATTAACAACAAGAGCGGCGCGACCTATAAAGATGCGAAAGTGAAATTGATGGCGGGGGAAGTGCATCGCGTGGAAGAGAGACGTCATTTGAAGGGTCGCGCTTATGATGTGATGACGATGGAGGCCGCCGCGCCTCAATTTGAAGAGAAAGCGTTCTTCGAGTATCATCTCTACACGCTGCAGCGTCCTTCGACAATCAAGGATAATCAGACGAAGCAGCTTTCGCTTTTCCCGCCCGCTGAAGTCGAGGCGAAACGCATCTATGAATATGACCATCGCCGGGACGCGGAGCGTGTGAGGGTTTCTTTCGAGTTTGAGAATTCCCAGAAAGCCGGCTTGGGCATGGCACTTCCCGCGGGACGAGTTCGCGTGTATATGCAGGACGATGACGGCGCTCAGGAATTCGTCGGTGAAGATAATATTGACCACACGCCGAAAGACGAGAAAGTGCGTGTCGCGGTCGGGAAAGCATTCGATATTGTTGTCGCTCGTCGGCAGACCGATATGCGGCGCATCTCGGATCGCGTGCGCGAAGAAAGTTACGAGGTGAAGCTGCGCAATCATAAAGATGACGCGGTTGAGATTTCCGTGCTGGATTACTTCTGGGGAGATTGGGAGATTCTCAGCAGCTCGCTGCCCTATAACAAGAAATCGTCACGGCAGGTGGAATTCAAGGTGCCGGTAAATCCTGATGAAGAAGTTGTTTTGACCTACCGTGTCCTCATCACCTACTGAGCAAAACGTCAGTCCGCAGAATTCTAACAGCGCTCTGACAAGGAGTATCCAATATGTCAAGGGTGTCGGGCCGATTCGAGCGGAGGCGTTCGAGAGTGTCGGCGTCAGCACCTTGGAGAATCTCCTTGAGTACTACCCGCGCGGTTATCTGGATAGGCGCAATATTGTCGCGATAAGAGACCTGCAGTTGACCGAACGGGAAGTTACGATTGTCGGACGGATTGCTTTCGCTGACCTTGTGCGAGGTCGCCGCGGGCGTCACCGGTTGATTGCGGTAATCACTGATGGCACGGGTTCGGTGCAATGCGTCTGGTTTCAGGGAACGAGTTACTGGCATCGCATTTTGCATTCGGGATTAACTGTCGCCGCCAGCGGTGTTGTTCGCGACTATGACGGTTTTCAATTCACGCATCCCGCGATTGATATTTTGGGTGAAGACGATGACAACCGGCTTTATCAGACCGGGCAAATCGTTTCACTGTATCCTTCCAAACTTGAACTGCGCAAAGTGGGTCTCGACAGCCGCTCGATTCGGCGGAGCATTCACGCGGCGCTCGAAATTGTCGCGGGCGACCTGGCTGAGCCTTTCCCCGATGAATTTTTAAAAGCGGCGAATGTGCCTCACAAAGCTGAAGCGGTCGCCGCGATTCATTTTCCGCCAGACGAAGACGCGCTGGCGAGCGGGTGGAATCGGATTAAGTATGAGGAGCTGTTTTTCTTCCAGCTCCTCTTTGCACTCCGGCGGCGAGCGGTTAAAGCTCCCGAGCGCGGCTTGCCGTTTGAAACCGTGGGTGCTGTCACGCGCAAAGTTCTGAAGAGTCTCCCGTTTGAACTCACCGAAGGGCAAAAGAATGTGCTCCATGAGATTCGTGAGGACTTGCAGAGTCCGGTGGCGATGCAGCGGCTCTTACAGGGAGAAGTCGGTTCGGGAAAGACAACGATTGCCGTGCTCGCGATGGCGATGGCCGCTGACAGTGGCTACCAGTCCGCCATGATGGCGCCGACGGAGCTATTAGCGCAGCAGCATGCCGAAAATCTGCTGCCTTTGGCGGAAGCCGCCGGTTTGGAATTGCGTTTGGTTCGAGGCAAACAAAAGGTAGCCGAACGGCGCGAGATTCTTACCGCGATTAAAAACGGCCAAACGACGATTGCTATCGGCACTCATGCGTTGATTGAAGAAAAGATAAGATTCCACAAGCTTGGGCTTGTGATAATTGATGAGCAGCATCGTTTCGGTGTCGTACAGCGAACACTTTTACGCCAGAAAGGGCCGATGCCGCATCTGCTTTTGATGACCGCGACGCCGATTCCGCGAACATTAACGCTGTCGCATTTCGGAGATATTGATATTTCGATTCTGCGTGAACTCCCCGGCGGGCCGCGCAAAGTTAAGACATTGCTGCGCACCGGCGCTGACCGCAATAAGATTTATCAGTTTATTATCGAGAAAGCGCAGGCGGGCGAGCGCGTTTTTATTTTGTGCCCCTTAGTGGAAGAATCCGAAAAGACTGACACGGAAGCCGCGATTGATTATCATAAGCGCGTGGCGAGCGGCGTGTTTCGCGATTTCAAAGTCGGCCTGCTGCACGGGCGTTTGAAGCCGGAAGAAAAATCGAAAACACTGCGTGACTTTCGTTCGGGCGATATTAATATTTTAATCGCGACGCCAGTGGTGGAAGTCGGCGTGGATGTACCCGATGCGACAGTGATGCTGATCGAAAACGCCGAGCGGTTTGGACTGTCACAATTGCACCAACTTCGCGGACGCATCGGCCGCAAGGGGCAGCCCGCGTTTTGCATCCTGCTGCCGGGAGTGCAAATCACTGAAGAAGCGAAATCGCGAATGGATGCGCTTTGCGAAACCGATGACGGATTCGAACTCGCCGAGCGCGACTTAATCCTGCGCGGTGGTGGCGAGTTTTTCGGCACACGTCAACACGGGGAAATCGAGCTTCGTTGGGCGAATCCGGAAAAAGATAAAGCGCTGTTGCTGCTGGCGCGGGAACAGGCATTTTCTTTGCTTGAACGCGACCCGGAATTGAAGAGTGTTCCGCAGTTGCGCGAGCGTTTCAAACAGCGGCACGCGCATCGGTTGCAGTTTGTGGCGGCGGGGTAGAGATTATTATTAAGGTCACCCCTCTGTTCCTCCCGTAAACGGGGGGATTAGGAGATGAACGTATTATCATGGTTCGTTTTATTATCATCGTAATTATTTTAGCATCGTCAGCTTTCGCTGATGATTCGTTGCGGTATTATTTACCGGAGCAGACCATCACAGCGACACGTTCGACTGCGAGCTGGCTCGAAGCGCCGACGGCGTTTACGGCGCTAAAAACTGGGGAGCAGTCGAAGAGTCGCGGCTTGGGTGTTTCTGATTTGTTGCTGCTTGTTCCGGGAGTGGTGGCCGATTCGCGCTATGGCACGGATGATTTGCGGCTTTCGATTCGCGGCATGGGTGCGCGGAGCAACACGGGCGTGCGCGGCGTGCGCGTTTTGTATGATGGCATTCCGGAATCCGAACCCGACGGACAGGCGCGACTCGAAGCGATTGATCCGGGCATAGTTGATCGCGTGGAAGTTTTGCGCGGTGGAGGGTCGGCGCTTTACGGAAATGCCGCAGGCGGCGTCGTGAATTTTCGGACGCCGCAAACATTGCCGGTGCCGGGAATTCGCGCGGGATTTATCGCTTCTGGTTACGGCTACTCAAAACTGTCACTGACCGCCGGAACGGGACGGACTCACAGCGACAGCGCGTTTTATGTCAGTTTCGATTTCGAGAATTTGCAAATCGGAGCGGGAGCGCCCGGCGGCGAAGGGGGAATGATTACACTATCGCGAACGGTCACCGATGGCTGGCGCGAACATTCGGAATATGAGGGCTATAACATCCATGGAACGTGGACGGTTCACGCCAGCGCGAAATCTTCACTCCGAACGCTTCTGTATTTTGTCAACGTCCGAAGCGAACTTCCCGGAACATTGACACGCGCACAATTCGATGACAATCCTTTTCAAGCGGACAGCGATTATGTAGCGTTTGATGTGCGGCGCATCACGCGCAAAGGGCGGCTTGGTCTGCAATACGAAAGGCGCTTTTCTGATAATGTCTCTATCGAATTTACGCCCTATGTCGCGCTGAAAAAATTTGACCGCCCGCGCGTGAAAGGCCCAGACTACCGGCTGATTACCCGCTATATGCTCGGCGGCACCTTGCAGGGGCAATGGAACGGTTTTATCGCCGGTCGGATGTCGAAAATTATCGCCGGAATCGATGAACAGTTTCAGGACGGCCCTATCAGCACCTATGAGAATATTGGCGGCACGCGCGGCGATTCACTCATAAAAGAAGAACAGAAAGCTCAGTGGGGACAGGGCGCGTTTGCGGAAGGCGAGATGTCTGTCACTGATCGCGTCACGGTTTCGGCGGGCGCTCGCTGGGATAAAGTACGCTATATCGAAGAGACTCTGACAACGGGTGAGCGTTTGACGAATGATGAGCAAGCTGTAACGCCGCGTTTCGGTCTGCGCTATCG
>CBDVDL010000054.1:0-9580 GCA_965372735.1 uncultured Alphaproteobacteria bacterium
CTTACAAGGGCGCCCTCTGTTATAGGGTCTATTGGGTTATCGTGACAATTTTAGTCACTCATCACGCAATGATGTAGCGGGAAAAGTGATCAATCCTGCACATAATAGCATTCCGCACAGGATCATAAACGCTCGGATGCACCTCATATCTGCCTGTTTCCGCGTTGTAATAGTAAACGTTGAGTTGTTCTATCGCCATATATTCTTTCGAACCGCCGACTTGCATTCCCCTGATACCTGTTCCATTAAGAGACAATACAATCCAGATTTGCCTTTGGAGTTGAAGTGGGTGAGGTCCGAAATCTACGATAGCATAACCTTCCATAGGAAGCGTTACGGTGATTAACGTGTCTTGCGAAAGAGCTCCAGGTTCAATCATACAACCGCTGCCTTGACCCGTAAACACCTCGCCGTATGTATCTCGCGATATCCAACTTTCAGCATAGTCCCAGTTCTCGACACCCATCATGCCTGAAGGCCGTTCAATCGTTAACACCGGATGCCCAGGCACGGGGCCATTTAAGAGTAGCTCTTCCGTAATCGGCGGATAGCTGGATGTATTGCCTGCCGGGGAATCTGTTTGACTACTGCCCAAAGGCGATAGATTGGAACAACCCGTCGTGATGACGAACAACACCATCAAACTTAGCGTAAGAATACTCCAGTAATTCTTTCCTGACCTCATGATAATCTCTCCTTCTAACCTATTTAAATCATTTGATTCTGCAAAACCTACTAACTGTATCTCGGTCACTCATTAGAGCAAGCCCCGTGCCAAAGTATAGTTTTCCTAATTTTAACGTGTATCTATTCGATATCTGGCGGGATTGATTCGTGACCCTCGTCCCTGTTCTTCGTCGGTTTTGACGAAGAATGGTTTATTTGAACCTGAGATTCCGGCTCAAGGTCGTGGAAACTCCGCAACACGCGGGGCTATCCGGCAAAATCGGGAACAAGTGGGGATTTTTCTCCTATCGGTGGAAAAAAACCAACGGAAAATTGGAATCTTCAACTTGTTGATTCATGGACGTTTCGCCGAAACAGATGAGCCTCTCGTGGGAATTGCTATACATCTTTTTACTGGCTTGGTGTTTGCTAAATCAATAATGTATGTAAAGGGCATTTTTACATTTACCGATAAAAGAGGGATAGTTCGTGGCCCAAATTGTACAGATTATTGATGATGATCCTGATGTTCGGTTTCTGATTGCCGATATTCTGCGACAACATCTTCTCACTGTAATAGAAGCCGAGGATGCGGCATCGGGATGGCAGCAGTTTCAATCGGAACAACCGGCTCTCTCTATTGTGGACATCGGTCTGCCGGGAGAAGAAAATGGTATTGACCTGCTTAGGCGAATCCATCAAGTCCACAAAGAACATCCGGTATTAATCATTTCCGGCGAAGCGTCTCCCCAGCAGGCAGCCGAAGCGATGAAACTGGGCGCCTATGATTATCTGGGCAAACCGGTTAATTTAGAAAAATTAAAACTGCTTGTTGACCGGGGACTCGAAACGGTACGCCGCCATCGTTCCATCGAACGCATGAAAGTCACACTGAAGACGGAATACGGTTTTGAACGGCTTTTAGGCACCAGCTCTATCTTCCAGGAACTTATCTCGGCGGCAAAGCGTGTGGCCGAAGTTCCGTCGGCGTCGGTTTTGTTGACCGGTGAATCGGGAACCGGCAAAGAGCTTTTCGCCCGCGCCATTCACTGCTCAAGTTCACTCGCGCATGAAGCCTTTATTGAAATCAACTGCGCCGCCGTTCCGGAAACCTTACTGGAAGCGGAACTTTTCGGCTATGAAAAAGGCGCTTTCACGGATGCCAAGCAGCGCAAACACGGACTGCTCGAGGAAGCCAATAGAGGCACCCTGTTTTTAGATGAAGTCGGGGACATTCCCTTTAGTCTTCAAGCGAAATTCCTGCGTGTTCTTGAAGAACATTCTTTCCGACGTCTCGGAGGAACGCAGCTGATTCACGTCCAGTTTCGGCTCGTCGTCGCTACAAATGCCAACCTTGAGAAACTGGTCGCCGCAAAGAAATTCCGGGAAGACCTCTATTATCGATTGAATGTCATCCACCTCCACCTGCCGCCTTTGCGCGAGCGTGGAAATGACGTAATTGAAATCGCTCACATCTTTCTGAAAGACATCAGCCAAGATTTCGGTCGCGACAATTTAACGCTCGCGCCGTCGGGGGAACAAGTCCTGCTCAGTCATTCTTGGCCAGGCAATGTCCGCGAACTGAAAAATGTTCTGCAGCGCGCTGTCATTCTCGCCGATGGAAATACCATCGAAGATACGCATCTGGCTTCGTCGCTGCATCTCGTTCATACGAACGGACAGCAGGAACCCGCGCTGCTTTCTCCCGCCACGGCGATGATTATTCCGCCCGATGGGATGTCGATGGACGAGATGGAATGCATGCTGATTCAATCGGCGTTGCGCCAGACGAAAGGGAATGTAACCGCCGCCGCGCGCCTTCTGAAAATGAGCCGCGAAAAGCTGCGTTATCGCATTCGGAAATTCGGTCTGCGTGTGATGGAACTCTCCGAAGACCTGAAGGAGAATTCGGACGATGCCTGATTGGAAAGCGGGAGACTACATCGGAAAGTCGTATCGACTCGAACGACTCTTAGGGCGAGGGGGAATGGGAGAAGTCTGGCTGGCTCAGAAAGACGCGCCGAACGCGCCCTTCATCGCTTTGAAAATCGTCCCCGTGAACCAGTCGCATGCCGCCCAGCAGCTTCAAAGCGAATACGATGCGCTCAAGCAGCTTGTTCATCCGCATCTGCCGCGAGTTTACGAACAGGGACAGGTGGACGGCGGAGCATCGTATCTTGCGATGGAATAGCTGCAGGGCGAAGAGCTCCATTCAGATATTCTCGCGAACCCGCTTGAAGAGATTATGGATGTCATGGTGCAGCTCTCGCGTGCTCTCGCTTTTCTTCATACGCACCGTATTGTTCATGGAGATTTGAAGCCTCAGAATATCGTGGTGTCTCAGCGACAGCCGCTTCATCTGAAACTCATCGACTTTGGTTTGGCGATTGTTGCGAGCGAACCGAGCGGCAACCAACTGCGAGGGACGGTTCCCTATATCGCACCGGAACAGCTCCGTGGAGAACAGCCGGGCCCGGCTTCCGATCTCTATGCGACAGGGGTGATTGTCTTCCGGCTTCTGACCGGTCGTTTTCCATTTGAAGCGGAATCGGAAGCGCTGACCCTGCGCGCCCGGCTGGAGCAGGAGGCTCCGTCGCTTCTGAAATATGCTCCGCGCGTTTCTGTAAGTCTGGCGGATATTGTCGCGCGGCTTCTTCGCCGCAATACCGATGAACGACCGGGCAACGCTCGAGAAGTCATTGCGCTTATCAATGAGAAACTCGGACGCGCCTATCCATATGAAACGCCGCAGAGTCGCGCCGCCTATCTGAACTCATCGGCCTATCATCCATACATAGCGATTCAAAAGAAAATTGATGTCTCGTCCGGCAAGCCTGTGGTCATCACCGCAGAACCGCGGATGGGTCTCCGCTCTTTCCTGAACGATACGAAAAACTATCTCGAAAAACGCGGAGCCTCCGTTCAACGCTTTTCGGGCGATGAATGGCAGCAAGCGAATCCTTCGTCCGGAACCGTTTGGGTGATCGGTCCTTTTGAAGCGATACCTGCTGAACCTCCGGAAACGGTGAGTTTGATTGTCGGCATTGAAACGGAAGAACCGAATGATTCGGCGACTTTCCGATTGCCGCACCTTGACATCCGTGACACCGAAGACATGCTTCAGGCCATCTTCGGACAACATCGCTTTCCGAAAGATTTTGCAAAACATCTGTGGGTAAGAACACTGGGGCATGTGGATGCGGCGGACGAAATCCTGCAGGAACTCTTAAATCGTGAATTGATTGATGTCGGAATCGAAGGATGGGAATGGTACGGTTCCGAAACGGATTGGCCGGTTCCGGAATCACTTCTTTGGTTGTGGCAGACGCGTTTTCAGAAACTCGATTCGCTGCATCGGCGAGCGCTCGCGTTTCTTGCCTTCGCTTTCAACCATACTCTTGCGAAAGACGTTTGGGATAATCTCTGCGACACCTCTTCGGAAGCACAAGCGGTGCCCGCGGATTCGCTGCAAAAGCAGGGTTGGATTCATGTCGGCGAAACCGTCGCTCTTCGAAGCCCGATCCATACGTCAGCCATTCGAACCAGTCTTCCAATGACGGAAGCGCGCGAAATAAATGAACGCTTGAGCGAACTTCCTCTGCCCTTGCCTGAAGCATTTGCAGAGATGACGCACTATATCGGCTGCCAGCTCCTGTCATCCACACCGAAACTGAGTCCCGGAGAAGCGTTTGCAAAGCTCCGGCAGTGTATCCGGCAGGGTCAGGCGAAGACGGTGTGCGAACTCTCCACGGAAGCGATGGAAATGATACCCAATATTTCCGCCGCGTGGAAAGCGGTGCTTCTCCTTCTTATAGCGGAATCCACCGCGCTGGCGGGTTCGCTGTCTCGAGCGCAGGAAGCGGCTCAGCGCGCGGTTCATATTGCAAAGGAAGCGACGTTGCCCGGCGAACTGGCGGAAGGGCGGCTTGTGTTAGCGCATATCCTCGAGCGACAGGGGGAATGGGATGAAGCTGAGAAGCATTTAAGTGACTGTTATGAGAAAGCTCCTTTCCTGCCCAAGGATCGCATGGTGATTCTGCTGTCAACTTGGGCTTGGATACGTTTCCGAAAAGGAGATATTGACGAAGCAAGTCGACTTGCCGAACAGGCGCTTGTGCAAGGAGGGGAAGCGGCTGAAAAGTTAGGTCGTCTTCGGCAGACATTTGGCAATCTGGCTTACTATCGGGGAAATTTGGATTCGGCGGCGCGAGAATGGAAAGCCGCATTGGAAGATTACGAGGAGCACGGCGACGCTCGCGGGAAATCCGATGTTCATAATAATCTGGGCGTCATCGCCGCACGCCGGGGCAAATCAAACCTTGCTCGCGAGCACTGGGAAACCTGTAAAAAAATCAGCGAGCAAACCGGGAATCAAGCTCGTGTGGCGGGGCTTCTAAATAACCTCGCGATTTCAGCGTTTGAAGAAGGGGATTTCCGTCAAGCGGAAAAGAATTACGAAGAAGCTTTGCGGATTTACCGTAGGCTGGACGCTCCGCGCGAACACATCGAAATCCTAAATAACTTGGGAGAGCTCAGTTTTTACCGGGCGAACTACCCCCGCGCGCGCGCTTTCTGGAATGAAGCGCTTTCTGACGCGGAAGCTCTTGGCGATGTCGAGGCGCAGATAGAACCGCTGATTTACCTTGGGAAATTGTCCTCGGCTGTCGGCGCGCAGGAGGAGAGTCAACGTTTCTTCGAGCAAGCGATTTCAACATCTCGCGAAGCCGGCAGTGAACCCGGACTCGCCCGCGCACTTGGAGAATTAGCGCTTCATCACATGCTCTTCTCTGATTTGGAAAAAGCAAACCAGCTTATAGATGAAGCGGATAACTATGTGCAGGACGATACGGATCCGGCGTTGAAATTGAATCTCTTTTACGCACGTTCGCAACTTTTACTTGCGGCTGAAGAAAAAGAAAAGGCTGCAAACCTGTACGAATCCGTGAAAACTCTTCCTGAAGCGACGAGCACATTTGTCGCCCGCGCTCATCTTGGGCTTTTTGCTTTAGCACAGGGGCAGACACCTCCGGATGATAACTGGTTTTCCGACATTCGTGAATTTCCTGAGTTTTCGTGGCGCGCGTCATGGTATCAAGCGCGAACGTTCCTGACGAATCAAGACCGGCAATCCATGCTGCGTGAAGTGGAAAAAGCCGCGGCACGGTTGCGCATGATTGCGGAACAACTCTCGGAGAAGGAACGCGAGAGCTATCTGCAATCCGGAGATGTTGTTCGCTTTCAGAAGTGGGTAAAGGAAGCGGTTTAATCGGAGCTGCGGGACGCGGGAGCGTCCCGCCTAGTGAAATTACTTCCCGCAACCTCCGGTCGCGGATGAACCTGCAAACATTTTTATACATGATGATAAAAAGACACTATTTCTTTAAGACAACAGTAGCGCTGGACAACACCTATGGCCGATGACTTTTTCGACAATCTGGTAAATCTTTCGACACCGCCTACCGGTGACGGCGATAGCTCTCCGAGCCGCCGCCTCGAAAACGGTATCCGGCGACTCACGGTGCTGTTAGACGACCTCAACCGTGAGCTTCGGTTAAAGACGCTTCTCGACCGGACGATGGATGCCGCTATTCAGCTCACCGGCGCTGAACGAGGTTTTCTCGTTCTTCGGAATGAGAACGGCGAGCTCGATTACCGTGTCGCCAGCAATGACGCCAGTCAAAATATTCCTGACGCGGAACGAGCCGCTTCCCGCACGATTATTCATAAGGTGTTGGATGGAGGCGAACCGATTCTGGTTAATGATGTCGGAGACCAGGCGGATTTGAAAGCACAGCGAAGCATCGCCGAATTGCAGGTTCATTCCGTCATGGGAGCGCCGCTGCGCGTTAAGAATCGTTTGCTTGGAGCGGCGTATGTGGATACGACTCGCCCCGAAAAGATTTTCACGCCGGAAGATTTACTTCTCTTTCAAAGCTTTGTTCACTTAGCGGCGATTGCTCTCGAGAACGCGCGGCTGTTGGAAGCCGAACGCGACGCCCGGCATCATGTACAGTCACTTCAATCCGAACTCCGGAATATTCTCGAATCTCTGCCGCTCGGTGTTATCTTGATTGACAGTCATTCGCAAATCCAATTCATGAACCGCAGCGCGCTGGATATTCTATCACAGGTTAGCCTCGCTGTCGGTGACAATCTCATTTCAGAAGGAGATGCTGCGCAATCCTGGCGCTTGAAGATTTTTAATCATCTGGCCGATTGGCTGGAGGGAAAAAACCCGGGTGAGAGTGAATTTGATTTGGAAAGCCGAATCCTCAAATATTCCTTCTTCGAGGTGCTTCGGAAGGGGAGTGATATTACTCAGATTGGTTTGCTTTTGGAGGACGTAACGGAGAACCGCGCGCTGCAGCGGAAACTTATCGAATCCGAAAAATGGTCCACGGTGAATCTGCTCGCGGGAGGGATTGCTCATGAAATCAAAAATTCGCTCCAGCCGATTTGCAGCGGAACCGACATCCTTCAAATGAAACTGGACACGTTAAAAATCCGGGACGCCAGTATACAGCGCCATCTCGAAACCATCCAAAACGCCGCCATACGTATCCAGCACATTGTCACCGACCTGAATCGCTTGACTAAACCGACCAGTCCTGATTTGGTTCCGGTTGAGCTGACTCAAATCGTGCAGTCCACTGTAAGCCTGATGGAAACAACCACGGGGAAATTGAAACATTTTACACGCGACGACCAAAACGCGACATTCCAATTGCAGATGGATTTACCGTCGGAGCTTCCCGCGGTCAACGGAAACAGCAATGCCATTGAAGGAGCTGTCATCAATTTGCTGCTGAATGCTACGGATGCCGTGCGGGAGAAGGGTCATGGCTGTATTCGTTTGAATGTCGGGCAGGTAAAAGAAGGCTGGGTAACCGTTCAAGTTGAAGATACGGGAGTCGGGATTTCTCCCAGAAATCTGAAGCGCGTCCTCGAACCCTACTTCACAACGAAATCCGAGGGGGGCACCGGCCTCGGACTTTCTATCGTACGCAATACGATGGAAGTGCATGGCGGCAAGGTCGAGATTCACTCCACACCCGGCGAAGGAACATCAATTGCCCTGCATTTTCCTCTGCCGCCCTCTTCCAATTAAATAAATTAATGCGCCCGTGATAGTATCGCGGTCAATTTCTCTTCGTCTAATTCCTCAACGGTGAAAGAATTTATCGGTCGCTCGAAAGGCTGCAGCCACGCGCGAACCTGCTCTAAAAGCTGTCCGCGTACGACGAGAATCACTATAGCATCGCTTTTCTGCAGCAACCACTTGACTTCTTCCGACCAGCCTCCGCCACTCAGCTCCAGAGGCCCGAATTCGTCTATGACGACAGCTTCAGCCGTCGCGGATGCTTTCAACACTCGGCGGCCTCGCGCAAGCGTGTCATCCAAAAAAATAAAAGGACCAATCTTCTCAAGACCAGTCCCTCTTTTACGCGAAAGTGTGGTTCGCTCATCCTCTCCGATAATCTGCAAATCATAACCGATAAGCTGTTCACCCTCGAAGACTCGATAAGCCAGAATCCCGCGCACATCTCTACCGGACGCTCGCCAGTCGCGAACGAGTTTTGCCAGTGCCGTCGTCTTACCCTCACCAACAGCCCCTGTCAACAAAATAACCGGAACACTATCCCCCCGCCTGCGGGGGGACATAGGGGGGTCGTTCATATTGTTGACCCGTAAATCATAGCTCAGGATGTTCTTCCTCGTCTCGAAGCGCGTTGAATCTGTTCAGCCCTGCGATTAAATAATCTCGAAATTACCTTCTCCGATTAATCTGCTCATTGGCAGCAGCCTACATCGTCAGCGCCATAATCGCTTTCGCGGTGTGCAGACGATTCTCCGCTTCCGGATAAACTCTCGACTGTGGCCCGTCAATCACCTCATCCGTTACTTCGCTGCCTCTATCAGCGGGCAGGCAGTGCATATAGATGGCTTCCTTTTTTGCCAATGACATCTTCTTCGCGTCACAAATCCATGATTTGTAATTCTTCGCGATGGCGAGCGCTTCTTCGGGCTTTCCGAATAAATCCAAAATCCCCCAGCTTTTCGGATAGACGACATCTGCGTTTTCGAAAGCCGCGTTCATCGAATCCACGATATTAAAACGACCGCCGTTAGCTTTGGCATTCTCTTCCGCCTGCTTAATCATCTCCGGCATCAGCGTGAACTCCGGCGGATGCGCCAGCGTAACCTCCATTCCGAAACGCGTCATGAGCGAAATCAATCCTTGCGGCACCGAAACCGGTTTCGCATATGACGGCGCGTACGCCCACGAAACCGCGATTTTTCGCCCGCGCAAATCATCCCCGAATTCCTCGCGCAGTGTCATCAAATCCGCGAACGTCTGAAACGGATGATCAATATCGCACTGCATATTCATCACCGGCACTTCCGCATGCTGAGCGACTTCGCGCATGTATGCATTGCCTTCGCCCGGCACGAGGTCATGGCGAATCGCGATGCCGTGTCCGTAAGACGCCAAGATAATTCCCATGTCTTTCGGGCTCTCGCCGTGCGCGACCTGTGTTGTCTCCGCAGAAATAAAATGCGCGTGACCGCCGAGCTGTGTCATACCCGCTTCCATCGAATTGCGCGTCCGCGTGGACTTGTCGAAGAAAAACAGGAAGAGCGTCTTGTCCGGCAGATAGCGATGCGGCTGATTTTCTTTCTTGAGCTTTTTCAGATGAACGGCCGTCTCTATTGCATGGTCTATTTCTTCGCGACTCCACTCCTGCGTGGTGATAAAATCGCGGCCTTTTAGGGAAGATGTTATGGTGGACAAATTCACGATTTATTCTCCTGACATTAAAGTATACACTTCCGGATAGACCATATAAAAAGCAATCGCTCGCGGCAGATGCCGGATGGGAAGATGTTCGGTCGGTGCGTGAGCTTGCGTTTC
>CBDVDL010000055.1:0-9578 GCA_965372735.1 uncultured Alphaproteobacteria bacterium
GAAACGGCAACGGGCGGACACGTGGGTCAGCCCCTACACCCCCGCACGCGGGGGGACGTTTACGAACATGCAATTACTGCGCAACCCGTAAAATTCTTGCGCGGGAATTGGAGTGAGTACGTTCTATGTTTCGTTTGGATTCTCTTATGACAGTATAATCAGAAATAGTGATTAGGGTCTTTATTGTCCTCTCGAAGTTTTTTATTATCAGTTAATAAACTCAGAATGCTCGAATAGATTGAGCGTTTGAGAGAGTTTATACAAGCTTGATTTCTCTTTAGAAACTATCATCAAATGCGCATGGTAAGATGGTTGCTTATTGGCATAAAATTTGGTATCTTTATTTGATATGAAAGCAATCCGCCGGCTTTGATAAAAGACCGGCTACCCTCCCTTTCAAAAGCAGCAGCTTTGTAAAGGCGAAACTAAGCGGAGGTAACGGCTATGCGTACGCGATTATGGGTTCTTTTATTCTTAATACCAGGGTTTGTGCTGGCTCAGGCGCCCGCGTTTCAGAACGTGGAAGAAACTCACGAACTTTACCGCCAGTACTTTTCCGAGAAAGAAAACCAAGGGAGCGGTACGGGTTTCAAACCGTGGAAGAGAGCGGAGTGGTTCTGGGGACAACGCGCTTTTCCGTCCGGAGTGATTCCGGCTGGTGCGCGCTGGGAAGCATATCAACAGATGCTGAAAATGCCGCGCGCTCATGTTGACGACCAGTGGGAAGAACTCGGCCCAGCAAATATCGGTGGTCGCACGCGTGTGATTCGTTTCCATCCTAACAATCCGGATATCATGTTCGCCGGTTCTGTTTCCGGTGGTTTGTGGAAGAGCACTGACGCGGGATATGTTTGGTTTCCCATCACGGATTACCTGCCGAATATCGCGGTAGGCGCTTTCGAGTTTGATCCATTGCATCCGGACACGATGTATTTGGGCACAGGTGAAGGAACTTACAATATTGACGCTGTGCTCGGCATTGGCCTTCTTAAGAGCACCGATGGCGGCGTATCGTGGGAACAGACCGCTCTTTCATGGCCTTATTCATCCAATGGAGCTGTCAATAAAATCAGCGTTGATCCGGTCAATCCGGAGAATATCATTGTTGCGACGCGCGCGGGTTTGCGACGCACGACCGATGGTGGAAACTCGTTTACAATACCTCCCGGCGGTGGAACCGGTGATTTTAAAGATGTGCAGCGTGATCCGCAAAATCCGAGCAACCTTCTTGCGTCAGCAGGAAATCCTTGGGGCGCAGCTACGAATGGAATCTATAAATCCACCGATGGCGGTGCGAGCTGGTCGCGGAGAATGACTGGGCTGCCTTCCACCAATGTGATGGGACGGAGCATTCTTGCATATTATGAAAGCAATTCTGCGGTCGTCTATTGCGGTGTAGCAGGTACTTTTAGTGGTAACGGTGCCCACACAATCGGTATTTATCGGAGCATTGATGGTGGCGATACTTGGCACGTGAGGAACAATACGGCTGATATTTTCTCCGAGCAGAGCTGGTATGATATGATGCTGGCGGTTCATCCCACGAATTCCGCGCTGGTTTTTGCAGGCGGTCGCTATATGTTCCGTTCCACGAACAGCGGACTTCACTGGAGTCAGGTCGGACAAGCGGTTCATGTGGATTTTCATGAATTCATATTCCATCCGAATAATTCCTCTATCGTGCTTGTTGGAACCGATGGCGGCATCTTCATGTCCTATGATTGTAATTGGCCAAGTAATGTATGGGAAGAGAGAAACACAGATTACGTTACACATCAATACTATGGTTTCGGAAATGCTACCATCGATACGAATTTAGCTTTTGGCGGCGCGCAGGACAACGGCACGACCCGCTGGCGCGGCGCGCGTGATTGGGACTGGGTTTATGGGGGAGACGGCGGATACTGTGTTGTGGATTGGAGCAACGATAATACCGTTTATGCGGAATGGCAATTCGGTCATCACGTTCGCTCATTCAACGGCGGCAGCAGCGGCTCATTCCATAATATTCAATCCGGCATCGCTGGCAACGGCCCCTGGGTGACGCCCGTGATTCAGGATCCGTTCGAACCGTACACGCTGTACACGACAGCCGGCGGCGGACAAATTTATATTACGACAAATCGTGGTGACCGATGGGATTCGCTGGGCAGTCCGATTGGTGGAGAGGTACTATCGATTGCGGCTTCTCCCATTCTCCAGGGTAGACTGTACGCCGCCACCGAATCTAGTGTTCGTCGAAAAGACCCCGGAAGCACAGAATGGATATCAGCGTCGTCCGGTTTACCGAGCGGATATATTACGCGCGTCGTGCCGGATATCGCAAATCCAGACGGTGTCTATGCGACGATTTCGGGCTTTAGCGGCAGTCATGTGTTCTGGTCGAGTGACGCCGGGACACATTGGGAAAATATTACGGGAGATTTACCGAACGTTCCCGTGCAGGATATTGCGATTAATTTGAATGATGCGTCCACGCTCTATGTCGGTACAGACCTTGGAGTTTATCAGACGACAAATCACGGCGAGAACTGGGAAGTTTTCGGTTCAGGTTTTCCGGTGGTGGTCGTTGATGACATGGAGATGCAGGTCAGAACAGGCATGCTGCGCGCCGGAACTCACGGGCGCGGTTTGTGGCAGATTTCCACCGGGTCTCCATCGGTGAGTTTTCTCTATCCGAACGGGAGTGAATTGTTAGCGGTCGGCACACCGATTGAGATGCGCTGGGCGGGAGAGGATTTCGGCGGCGACGTTTCCATTGAACTCAATCGCGATTACCCCGGCGATACGTGGGAAACCTTGTATGCTTCCACGCCGAACGACGGTGCTGCAGACTGGACAGTGACCGAGCCTCTTACGGATCATGCGCGTTTTCGAATTACGCATCTGTCTCTGCCGGATCAAAACGATACAACGAACGCGGATACGCGCATCGTCGAACCCGGTATCGCTCTCAGCTCGCCGAATGGTGGCGAAGCCATCTATGTGACAGCGAACACCTACATCACCTTCGAAAGAATTCTTCTGAACGATACTCTGGTTATCGAATTGAATCGTGATTATCCGTCTGGCGAATGGGAATCCATCGATGAAGAAGTGGTTGCGGATTCGGAAATACGCTGGCTGGTGCGCGGCGTTTCCAGTGGCAACGCTCGCATGCGCATCACGTCTCTGACAAATCCGAGCATCGGGGATACGTCGGATGCTGATTTCTCCATCGTGACTCCTGCGATGACCTTGTTCTATCCCAATGGCGGCGAGCTGCTGTATGTGGACAGTACAATCAGCATCGAATGGAGCGCTCCGGATATCGAAGGCCGCATACAGATTTCCATCAATCGTGATTATCCCGATGGCGATTGGACGCATATCTTTTCCAACACGTCCAACGACGGCCAACAGAACTGGACAGTTAGTGAACCTGTTTCAGCGAATTGCCGGATGCGGGTGAGAGCGATTATGGCGACGGAAGTCGAAGTCATCAGTGAAAATGATTTTGAAATTCAATCGCTGTCAACACCGTCGCAAGTGACTCTGCCAACGGCTTTCCGCGTCTTGCCGCCGGCGCCGAATCCCTTCAATCCCGAGACAGTTATTACTTTCGAGTTACCATCACTGCGGCAGGTAAAAGTTGAAGTCTTTAACCGGTTGGGCAGGCGCGTCAGCGTCTTGAAGGAAGAAACCATGCCTGCCGGTGTGCATCGGGTGACGTTTAATGGCGCGAATTTGAGTTCGGGAATCTACTTCATCCGCGTGCAAGCAGGCTCCGAATTCGATATTGCGAAAGTGGCTTTGGTTCGCTAAAAATATTTTTCTTGGGGCAGACGCCGGGGAGTTCTTTGTGCTCCCCGGCCTGTCTCTTTTTTCAAGATTATCACCTTTTCCCACCTGATTTCCCATGGAACTTTTCCGAATCGGATTTATCCCCGTTACCCTGATTGATGTTCTGGATGTTCTGGTCGTCACGTTCATCTTCTGGAAGCTCTATCAGATTATGCGGGGGACACGAGCGTCTCAGATGTTCGCGGGGCTTCTCGTTCTCTTTGTCTTTGCCATCCTCTCTCGAGTGTTGAACATGAGCGGGACGAGCTGGCTCGTGCAGAGTGTGGTGACGGTCTGGGTGGTTGCGTTCGTGATTCTTTTTCAGCCGGAACTGCGGCGGTTTCTGATGCAGCTTGGGCAGAACCGGCTGGTGCGAGTGCTTTTCAAAACGGAAGGCGCGCGTGCACTCGATGCGGTGGCTCGCGCCGCCGCGCAACTCTCGAATCGTCGCATAGGCGGTCTGATTGTTATTCAGCGCGATTCCAACATCCATTCCATCGCGGAAAGCGGTGTGCGTATTCAAGGTGAAGTCACGGCGGAACTCCTGCTGTCTATTTTTTCCCCGCGAACGCCGCTGCATGATGGAGCGGTGCTGATAACCGGAACAACATTAGAGGCCGCCCGTTGTTTGCTACCTTTAAGCGAGAGTCCCGATTTGGATTCGGAACTTGGGACGCGCCATCGCGCCGCTCTGGGAGTCACGGAAGAATATGACTGCGTCACGGTGGTGGTTTCGGAAGAGACGGGAATGATTTCACTGGCGCACGAAGGGAAATTCGCCGCACGAAACCTCGGCGAACCGGAACTGCGCGACGCCTTAAATCATCTTTGCGAACGAGGAAAGATTGGCCGGAAGAAAAAAGGGAAAAAGAGAGACGCAAAAGGACAAGACGACGCGAACGCAGAAGATATGGCAGCGTCTGGTTGAGCTTTATCCGCATTCCACGGCGCTGAATCATCGCACTCCGCTTCAACTTCTAATCGCGGCGATTCTTTCGGCGCAATGTACCGATGTGCGCGTGAACGAGGTTACGAAATCTCTCTTCAAGAAATATCGCAAACCCGAAGATTATTTGGCGGTGCCCGTAGAGGAATTGGAAGAGGACATCCGTTCAACCGGATTCTTTCGCGCCAAAACCAAATCCATTCGCGGGATTTGCGAAGCGCTTTCTCGGGATTACAGCGGAAAAATTCCCGAGACGATGGAAGAGATGCTGAAACTTCCGGGTGTAGGCCGAAAGACAGCGAATGTTGTTTTGGGAACGGCGTTTGGCCGGATCACCGGCGTGGTTGTCGATACGCATGTGAAGCGTCTGGCGTTTCGCATGGGACTGACTCAAGAGACTGACCCGGAGAAAGTCGAACGCGCTCTGATGGAGCTGTTACCTCAGGACATCTGGATCGAATACAGCCATGTGATTATCTGGCATGGCCGCCGCGTCTGCAACGCCCGCAAACCGAAATGCTCGGAATGCCCGGTCGAAAATCTTTGCCCGCGTGAAGGAGTAACCGTAAGCGGTTAATTCATGATGAGGCAAGGGGCTTCAGCCCCTTGTTGAACCCTGCGAGTCTAAGAGAGCTTTAAACAGCGGAAACTTTTAACCAGGGCGAGTCACTTGATGAGTACTTGGAAAGATATGGCGTTGGAAGGTACAAGGGGCTGAAGCCCCTTGCCTCTTTTCTATGAAAGGCCGGGCATGTCAGTCCGGCCTTTTTTAATTCGTTGAACGCTGAAGTGCTACTTGCAGGTTTTTTTGCAGGATGGGGAGCAGGGTTTCGTACAGGATTTCTCGTAGGAGCTGGATGTCTTGCAGAATTCCTTCTTACTTCTCTTTGATGCGAAGTAATAGCGCTTGCCGTCCTTGTCGTGATAAGCGGTTTTAGCGGTGACAACCCTCTTTTTGCCGCTGATAGGATCCGAAAAACGTTTTCCGGATTTATCAACGCTTAGAACATTTGCCGGGACGGCAAAATTTGCAAGCCACTGGGATGGGTCAGCCTGAAATTTGGCTTCACAGCCCGAACTACAGTGATAGTAGCGAACGCCGTCAACATCGGAGTAAGAGGTTGCGGCGCTGACGAGACCTTCACCGCCCACGACAGGGCAGGTATAATACTTCTGTCCATCCGCGGTTGTCCATACATTTCCTTCGGTTATGTTGACATCGGCATACGAAACCTGCAGCGCGATTGCCATCAAGCAAATTGCGAATATTACAGACATTTTTCTCATCGTTTTTCTCCTTTTACAGATGATTTAATGAATAGGTCATACTAAATCAGATATTTCCATTGTGCTTTCAAACGGAAAATAGAGGCTAACTACGTGTAAATTAAACTTTACGACTATACGAATCTTTTAACTCCGGAAAGCAATTCCAAGTTCCAAAAAGAAAGCGCGGGCAGGAAAAATCCATGCCCGCGCTGTGAAATCAAGTGTAGTTGCTCTTATTTCATCGCGCTTAGAAGTTCCATTGATTTCTTGGGATTCATCAACCGGATTTCCCGGTCACCTGCGGAAGTGACATCAGAGCCGCGGATGATTAAATCGCGAATTTGCGCCGGAGTTAAATCGGGTTTCACCGCGAGCAGTTTACCGGCGAGGTTCGTGGTGTTTGGGGAGGACATCGAGGTGCCGGACAGTTTCATTTCATCGCCGCCGGGAACGAAGCTCTGCACTTCAAAGCCGTTTGAATACACATCCACTTTACCGAAGCTCGTGAAGTTGGTTTCGTCGCCAGCCTGATCCACCGCTCCGACAGACATGATGTTCGGCAAATCGTAGGCACTGGGATAAAACTCCTCGAAGACCACATCATTGTTCGCGTTCCCCGCTGATGTGATGAAGAGAATGTCCGGCGCGTTTTTAATCGCAGCAAAGAGAGCCTTGTTGACGATTTCAAAAATCTGCCGCGCCAATGCTTTGCGTTCTTCGGGAGTTCCTCCGGCGTTGTTGGCTTCCAGAGCCGACTCCACATCAGCGAGAGAACCACCCCAGCTCATGTTCACAGCGCGCACGCCCTGTGTTTTGAAATACTCGATGGCTTCTTCAATGGCTTTTGCATCTTTTTTGGCTTGCGCAATCGTCGGTTCCTCAGGAATCAGGTGATAATCGTACGTGAGGCGAGCTGCTAAAATCCGAGCGAACGGATTTCCTTTCGCGGTAATACCGGCGACGTGAGTGCCGTGGCAATAATTGCCGTACTTTGAAACACCTTCAATAAATGGCTTCACCGAATCCTGCGCCAGAGTGCTGAGGAGCTTCTTCAAGTCTTGTGCTTCCGGGCTGTCGATGCCGGATGTGATGTCCGTCAGCCCTTTCATCTGCTTTTGCAAACGCGGGCGTTCTTTGGCAACATCCCCGATAGGATAAAGCAAATCGGGTGTTTTGTCCGCATGCAAGGTGTACGCGATTCCGAAAACATCATCGACGTAGCCGTTATTATCATCGTCTTTCTTGTTGTTCGGTATTTCCTGAGTGTTGACCCACATTTGGTCTTTGAAAATATCTGTATCCACACCCGAATCCCAGACAGCCAAAACAACGGGGGCTTTACCGTCTTTGGGTGTTAAAGTGATGTCGCGCTCTGCCCAAATATCCGGTTTTTCGACCTTGTGGGCGTCGATGGCTTCTGCATATATGGCTGCCATTTCATCTTTCAGCGGCAGGTAAGTGCGAATCATAAAGGCGTTGTTTAAAAGACCGGTCGCGATATCTTTACTCATCTCGCCGCCGCTCTGGTCCAGCATCGGCTGGATTCTGGAATCAATCAATCCCGCGATGAGATTCCGGGAGAGGATTTCTGAGCTGCCTTTCCTCTGTTTGATGTCGGCTTCGCATTCTGCATAGGGCAGCGCGTTAACCAATTTCTTCATTTCCGCGCAGAAATTCGATGTGAAATCGCCGCTGCCTGAACGCTTGGCATTGATATAGGCTCGCGTGAACAGCCCGGTCATGAGCCGTGTGGCCAGCTTGTCTTCAAGCTCCTTCCGCTTCTCAAGAAGTTCGAGATAGGTGTCGTAATCGCCTTCCAGCATAGCGATGATGCCGAGGTCGCCATAGTACCCCTGCAGTGTGGTTCTATCGCTGATTTCATACGTGTCCAGGTCTTTTTGCAGATCCTTTTTGATCTCGGCGGCGAGTTTCATCACCGCAGCGTCATCGTCGAGCCAATCAACAGCGTTTCCGTCAATCTTGTACGTGTACCGGGGTAAATCGTCCAGCTTCTCGATTTTGATTTTTTCCGCAGAAAGGGATGTCAGGCTTGTCCCGAAAAGCAGAGCAAAACAGCCAAACCAGATTGCCGCTGTGCGTGCTGCACATTTCATAGCATTCTCCATAGAAAAATTGTGAGTTTTAAAGAATTTTTCGTTCACTCTATAAGATACGCAAAATCGTGAAAAGTTTCAAGCGGATACCGCACCCATCCATCTCCGAAAACAAGACGCGGAGCAGACCTAATCCACACCGCGCTAAAAACGAAATCATGTGCGGTTCAAGACCTAAACGACGCCTTGGTCCATCATGACATCGGCAACTTTGATGAATCCGGCGATGTTGGAGCCGTTGACATAATTACCGGGCGAGCCGTAACGTTCGGCCGCTTCCGCGGAGGCTTTATGGATGCTCTTCATAATTCGCTGCAGGTGAGCATCCACTTCTTCGCGCGTCCAGCTCATGCGCAGGCTGTTCTGTGACATTTCGAGTCCGGATACCGCAACGCCGCCGGCGTTGGCAGCTTTGCCGGTTGCCGCAAGATAAGAGGATGAGGCAATAAGCGAAAAATGTACAATTGATTGAATCTTAAAGGGTTATAGAAAGGCGTTATCTGAAGAGAGGAAAATCGACGTCATAGAAACACCAAATTAAATATGCAGAATTTGAGCTAACTTGTCAAGAGAAAAATTCCGCCCAATTCCCGTTGCGGGATGTAGGGTGCAGGTCTGTGACCTGCCCGGAATATAAAAAGCCCTTGTCGTCTGAATTCGACAAGGGTTTTTTATGAAAAAGTAGAGGCAAATGATTCACGAAAAGACTATTTCTTGAACAGCATAATGGCGCTATATGGGTATTCGGATTTTTCAATGTCCATAGCAATACCCACAGCTTTATCCACCGAGGCTTCTTCCATAGCCTCAGCGGCACAATTTTCTATCCATTCGTTTCGAAGTTCTTTCGATATTTGTTTATGTGCTAGCGCAACAAAGATGTCTTGTCTTTGTGCTGGTCCATTTACCATTACAACAGTATTATTGTGTTCAGGGTCGCGCCAACGTCTTTTTGCTACCTTTTGAATACGTTTAAAGTTTTTTTCAAAATCCTTTTGGTCATCGAAAGCAACGTTGAGGAGAATGTAGCCGATTTCTGTCCAACCAGTAAATTGTCGCCTCTCAATTTGCCGAAGAATGTCTCTCCACCACCTTGTTAGTCTTAGTCGAGGTTTATTCACTGTTTTGGGAGTCCACTGTTGCATAAAATAGGGGTCAAATGATTTCGACAAACCCCATAGATAAAGGAGGTTACCATCATACTCTGCTCCGCCAATATTAAATCCAGTGTCAAGATAGAACCTGAGTAAATCCAATTCGTCTCCCCTGTATTTTGCATGAACTTGGAAATCTGCTCGTCTGACGAGATAGTGCATTTTTTCACAAGTATTTTCAAGGATGTCAAATATCAGCTCAAGTTCAGCTATTGACATCGTTGGAGCAATATCGTTTTCAAGCTCCATATGTCCCTGCCCCCCCATTGTATT
>CBDVDL010000056.1:0-9372 GCA_965372735.1 uncultured Alphaproteobacteria bacterium
TACGGCGATGCGGCTGCTTTCGGAGCGGTTCTTGGGCTTTGTTATCAGCCGATTCCCGAATTGACTGCCGCCGCTGTCTGGCGCAATTTTCCTCGCGCCGAGCTTGGCCGCTGGAATTCGCAAATGCCGGAAGCGCTGCATCTGGGACTGGCGCTGAGGTTGCCTCGCGGCAGTTTCGTGCTGGATATCGTGGAAGAATCGCGATTCGCCACAGAATACCGATTTGGTGCGGAAGCGCCGGTTCTGCCGCAGCTTACTTTCCGTGTGGGCTCATCTTTTGAACCCGTCCGGCCGTCTGTAGGTTTCACCGTAAACGTGCAGCGTTGGAATTTTCACTATGCAGGCGATTTACACCCAGACCTCGGGCCGTCGCATTCCTTGGGGCTTGAGGTGACCGCGTGGTAGCGGTTTTATGGATTTTACTGTTCTTTGGCACAAGCGTGATGATGGCTTCACCCCTCGAGGATTACCTCGAAGGGGATACCGAAACAGGCGATCGCACAGCGGCGATTGAGGAACAACTTTCCGCGCCTCTTGACCTGAATCAAGTCAGCCGCGATGAGTTTTTCACGCTTCCTTGGCTGACGAGACACGCGGCGGCGGCACTTCTCCGCGAGCGCAGTCGGCTCGGAGGTTTTCGGGATTTCGGACAGCTCGCAAGGATTCCGGAAATATCCAAAGCGGAAGTAGCCTTATTACAGCAGCTTACTGGCATAGGCGCACCTCTGGGCCGTTCCTTTCGCGGCAATGCCCGGATAAACGGCAGCGGGCAACATGGCTATGCTCAAGCGCTACTTCCGGAGCTGCTTTCCGGAGAGTCCCGAGCGCGATTCCATACCGCATCAGAAGCGCACGGATTTGTGCTATCGCGGCATCCGCAGGCATCACCGGCGCTTTCTCAGTTCACATCCGCCGGTCTGGAATTTCGCTGGCCTTCTGCTCGCCTGCTTTTGGGTGATTATCAGGCGGAATTCGGCACAGGGTTGGTTTTCGCCGCCTCTTGGGGACAGGCAGGATGGACGCGGGACGCCCTTCGCGTGACCCCGCCGGATCCGTGCGGGCTCCACAGCGCACCGACCGCCTCGCCGCTGGGATATTATCGCGGAGCTGCGCTGGAATATCGCCGTAAGAATATCGGGGTATCGTTCCTGCTGAGTTCACGCGAATTAGCGGCGATTCTCGAAGATGGCCAACCTGCGCAGCTTTATCGCTATAGTCTTGTGTCGAGCGCGCTCTTGGATGCGCGTTCAGGGCAAATCCGCGAAGAAACCGCCGGAGTGGCCCTTTCCGTTTCCCGCGGCGGCTGGGATATCGGGCTGAATGGCGTCACTTTCCGCTATTCTCCCGGTTTTTCAAAAGCACCCACGCCGGAAACTCCCGAACCGCTGACCGGAAACTTGTTGCGACTTGGTTCGGTTTACTTGTCGTGGGCACGTGAGGGTTTGCTATTTCGCAGCGAAGTTGCGAGCTCATCGCCGGGAGGCAAGGCGCTTCAATCGGCGGTTAGTTTCAACGCCGGGCGGATGGCAATTGCTTTCTTCGCCGCCCATGCCGATGCCGACTTCCACAGTCCTCGTTCGCGCGCTTGGGACGAATTTGACGCCGAAGCGGGCAACAGCCAAACCGTCGGAACGCTTCTGCGGTTGGCTCTAACGAATCACTTGCTGACATTTCGCACGGCGACATCAGCGACTCCTTTTCGCACCGCGACATCGTTACTCTCGCGGCGTTCCAGCGAAATCGATGCTCGCTGGCGAGCAATATGGCGCGTTATCAGGCTTGAAGTTCGGGGGGAGCGCGATATTCGTGAGTCGAGCGGGGGAGACGCGGCAAGTTTCCCTATTAAAATCATCGGCGGTCGTCTTAGTCTTCGTATTCAGTCTGTATTTGAACTGCGTTTTTACTCGCAATTTCGCCGCGCTCAAAGTGGCCAGCCTGGTCATTCAGGTGTCGGTACGCTCAGCTTCGTCCAGATTGGCCAAAAACTTCCCCGCTGGAGATGGCTTGCCCGGTTGACGGTTTTCCATGTGTCAAACAGTGAAGCCGCGCTGACAGTTTACGAAAATCACCTGCGCGGCAGCTATCCTCTGGTCTCCTACTTTGGCGAAGGCAGCCGGAAAATGCTGCTCGTTTCCCGGCGCTTCGGACAGTTCCAGATAGGAGCGAAAGTCGCGCGCACCGATAAAACAGAATTTGATACGTTCGTCTGGGATTGGCAATTCGCCTTGCAGGGGGAAGTGCGCTGGTGAGAAAATATAAGAGATTACAAAAGGGATTTTCAGCAATATTACAGCAGTAATCAAACAGAAGTAGAAGATGGGGAGAAATTATGGAGAATACGTTTACAGCCATTTTATATTTTATATCGGACAACTGGTTTGCGTTGGTTGCGTTGGTCATTGCATGTGTACTTGCAATTGTTCTCTATTTCAAGTCGAAGAAGGATAAGAAACCTTGCTACTCAATTAGCAGCGCGAATCTTATTGAAGATCTAGGCAGTAAGGTTGAAGGTCTCCAAATGGGTTTTTCAGGTGAGCCAATTGAAAATCTTACTGTTTGTAGATTCGCATTTTGGAATGAAGGACGTGATACAATACATAGAGATAACATCGCCGATGGATCGCCAATTGGCGTTCATGCAAAGAACGATTTAAAAATCCTCGGTGAGCCGAAAGTTATCTGTCCTAAGAATTTAGAAGGAAGATATTTTATTAACTTGGCATCTGATTTTTCGCATTTTGATATGGATTTCGAGTACATGGATCAAAATGAGGGTTTTATTATCCAGTTTTTTCACAATGGCACAACAGTAAATGATGTAGAAGTACATGGCAAAGTAAAAGGAGTAAAGAAATTTCGGAACAAGCATGTAATAACTTCTAATGATATTTTTGCCCCATTGCCAAAATTCATAAAGGAGAAAATAGGTGAAAGAGGGATACGTCTATATGGGGCTTCAATTTCTTTTTTATTTGGCTTACTCTTTTTTCTGGGTATGGGTATCAGTATCAGTATATATGATCATCTGACGATCAGTGGTACTTCAGTCACTGTGCAACAATTTCATCTGGTTGTAATGATAATATTTCCAGGTATAGTGGCTTTGATCTCTTTAGTCTTAGGTATCACAATATTAGGAATTCGCATACCAAAGGGATTTGAGATATTTGAGGAAGAGTTTTAAGTTTACTCAATTTGAGAATAACCAAAAAACTGTTTCTTGCGAAAGGTATTTTTGTGTTTTGATTAATTACGGCTGTATTCTCCACCGGGAATTCAATTGATCTGTACTTAACTCCTGGACTTGATTATTGAGCGGCATGGGCGGCAGTGTATGTAGGTCTCAGAGTAACAGTGAGAGCGGCTTCGCTCCGCCCCTGCCAGAGAAAATAAATTGTGCAAGGGAAGTTTTCGTTGCCCATTGAATGAGTCGATTTCCATCATCGTCCTGACCTATAACGGTCTTGCCTACACGCGCGAATGTCTGCAAAGCATCGCAGGACTGCGCGGAACGCGCCCGGCTGTTTATGTCGTGGATAACGCTTCGGTCGATGGCACAGCGGAGTCGATTGAACGGGAATTCGGCAGCAGCGTTACTCTGCTTCGCAATACGTCGAATCTTCTGTATGCGGGCGGCAACAACGTCGGTATCCTGCGAGCAATCGAAGATGGTCATACCGGAATTCTGCTCCTGAATAATGATACGTTTGTCGCTATTGATTTCCTCGAGCAGCTTCAACATGCCCATCAGGAAAAACCGCGCGCGATTCTGGTTCCGAAAATCTATTATGCATCCCAGCCGGATGTTCTCTGGTATGCAGGCGGCACGGCGAATCTGCGACGCGCGCAGTTTGGTCATCGTGGCATTCGAGAGAAAGATGCCGGGCAGTATGATAATCTCGAGCCGACCGACTGGGCGACCGGCTGCGCGCTCTTCGCTCCCCGGGAAATCTTTGAAACCGTAGGTCTGTTGGATGAAGCCTTGGGGCTTTACAACGAAGACGTGGATTTTTGCCTGCGTGCGAAAGCCGCGAACTTCGAAATCTACTACGTTCCATCGGCAAGAATCTGGCACAAAGTCTCAGCGGCGGTCGGAGGGAATCTGTCGTGGAAGAAGCTGTCGCTGAAATGGCGCAGTCTTCGAGTTCTTCTCAGAAAACATTTGCCTGATCGCTGGACACGCGCGAGCGCGCTTCTTGATTTCATGATTAACGAACCCGTGCGAGCGGCGGCGCGCTACCTTCAAAAAGATACATAACTACGCACAGTATTCGCCGTTGTGGGTCGCCTGACCCGCAATGGGTTTATCTAATATTGTTATTTCTTAAACGCTGAAGAGGCTCTGCTATGAAAAGAGCTTTCGTTTGTATCGTCTTCCTTTTTCTGGGGAGTGTATCCCTATGGGCAAGTTCTCTCTTGTTGCTGGACACAGAGGGAGCGCCTCTGGGCAGAGTTCCCTATATGGTGCAGGGAGAAGAACGGCTGGTTCCTTTGACGGCCATCGCTTCCAAATCCGGATGGGCTCTGGATACGGAAGCCGGCGTCGAAGTGCTGCGAGTGGACACCCTTGTTCTTCGAGTTCGACGAAACAATCCGTTCTATTTCCTGAACGCGCAATGTCGTCAGTTTGTGTTAGCGCCTCAAGAATGGGATGGAGCTCTCTGGGTGCCGCTGTCAGGATTATTTCAAGCGTTCCCTGAAAAACTGCTGCGTCAGAATCTTCAAGACGGTTCTCTTCACATTAAGAAAATCAAGATGGACGACATTCCATCGGGAGGAGAGCAGGGCCGGTCATCTCAAGCGGCCTGGACCATGAGCACGGTTATCATCGATCCGGGACATGGAGGCAAGGACGTGGGCGCGGTCAGTTCCAGCGGCACGATGGAAAAGGATATCGTTTTGGATATCTCGCGCCGCTTAGCCAAAATTCTTCTGAAGAAAGGACTGGTTGCGAAACTGACGCGAACGGATGACCGCTTTATTCCTCTTGCCGAACGTACTAAATTCGCCAATTCCAACCGCGGAGATCTGTTCGTTTCGATTCATTGCAATGCGTCGAGCGCGCGCAGCGCTCGAGGTGTTGAAGCCTATTTCTTAAGTCCCGCGCGAACAGAAAACGCGATTTCCGTCGCCCTGCTTGAAAACTCCGTCGTGAAACTTGAAGAGAATCCTGCTCAATATCAAGACCTGACCGATGAGAATTACATCCTGCTGACGATGGCAACCAGCCAGTACTTGAAGGACAGCGAGAATCTGGCCAGTCTTGCGCTGCAGGATGTCGTAGAAGTCACACCCATACCGAAACGCAGAGTTGATCAGGCGGGCTTTTATGTTCTCATTGGCGCATCCATGCCGGCGATTCTGTTTGAAGCCGGCTTTCTGACGAATTCAGAAGACGAGAAATATTTGACCAGCAAGCGCGGTCGCCAGAAAATCGCCGAGGCTCTTTCCCGCTCCATCGTGAAACTAAAGTCGCAACTCGAAATGGAAGCCCTGAGATAGTTTCAATTATCAAACCGATCTCATCTCATCTTCGTAACGTATCGGGTCTTTCTTGATATTCAAATAATCTTTATCTTTAGTTCCTGTAAATGAGGTGAATTATGGGGAGTATTTTGGATAGTAGCGATTCCGAAAGAAAATCTTCTTTTGATAAAGATTGGGGTAAGCCTGAGGATACGCGTACTAATACTGAAAAGCGATGGGATAGGGAGAGAAAGGCAATTCATCCTGCCCTAGCAGCAGTTTTCGGAGTATTTTTCATAGTTCTCTTGGTATTTATTGGTCTGACGCTCTTCCATGATAGTAAATCCCTCAACGAGTCAAGGAATCCCCGATCAGGTGCGATCAAATATCGTGAATCCTCTGTACCCTCTAGATCATCCCTGCCCGCTACCCAGGCTCCCCAACCGAAGCTCGAACTAGTCAGTTGGAATTGGACAACGAAATATGACAAGTATGCAATTATTGAAGGTCTTGTTAAAAATATATCAACCGAAAATCAAAAGAATGTCGAAGTCGTGATTACCTTCTATGATAAGAATGGTCGATTTATTACATCTGAAACCGCACTTTCTGAGTATAATCCAATATTACCTGGTCAGACAAGCCCATTTACAGTCTATGCAGATTACAATCCAGCGATGCGGAGAGAAAAGACACAAATTGACTTTAAACGTCTTCTGGGTGGTTCAATCAAGTGGAAGCACTAATTACCCATTCTTATGTTTGATTCCCGTCCCATAGGAATTTTCGATTCCGGTATCGGCGGCCTGACGGTCGCACGCGCTATCCGCAGAGAGCTTCCCGGAGAAAACCTGCTTTATTTCGGCGATACGGCGCGTTTGCCTTATGGAACGAAAAGCGAACAGACCGTGTCTCGTTATGCTCACCAGATCGCGCAGTTCCTGCTGCGCCGGGACGTGAAAGCGCTTGTCGTTGCGTGCAATACCGCTTCAGCGGTTGCGCTGCCCGCTCTGACGGAATCGCTCGATATTCCTGTTTTAGGTGTCATCGAACCCGGAGTGATTGGAGCGGTAAAAGCGACGAAAAAGAATTGTATCGGCGTTATCGGGACCGTGGCGACGATTGAAAGCAACGCGTATTCGCAAGCTTTGCACGAGCAGAATCACGCGCTCGAAGTCGTTTCGGTCGCCTGCCCGCTCTTTGTGCCTCTGGCGGAAGAAGGTTTGCTCGATGGCTCTATTGCCGAGGCGATTGCGCACCGTTATCTGGATACGTTTGGCTCGGCGGGAATTGATACGCTGATTCTGGGCTGCACTCACTATCCCTACCTGACGCCGGTGATTGAGAAAGTCGTCGGACATCAGGTGACCCTCATCGATTCAGGCTCTGAAACGGCACACATCCTGACGAATCTCCTGCAAGAGAAACAGATGACGGCGAAGGATTCATCTGAAGGGCGTTTGACCGTGCTTCTGACAGACCTGCCGCGCCGCTTTCGCGAAGTCGGAGCGCGTTTCTTAGGGCAGCCGCTTGATGATATCGGACTTGTTTCTTTGGCGCATGAATAAAATCTTTCCTACCTGTTGATGAAAGAATGATTTTCTTTTGAGAACCTTTTTGACATAGTTTTTGCACGATGATTTTGTAGCCTTTCCGTAAACCTCCCTAAAAACCCCGAAGAGAAAACCATGGATATTGCTGAACTCCAATCCTTGAAGATGCCGGGACTCACCAAACTTGCCAAACAGCTTGAAGTTGAAGAAATCCCCGGCCTTCCCAAGCACGAACTGATTTTTCAAATTCTTGCAAAACAAGCAGAAGAGGAAGGTCTCCTCTTCGCCAGCGGCGTCCTCGAAATCCTTCCCGATGGTTATGGCTTCCTGCGCTCTCCCAAGGCGAGTTATTTGCCCAGTCCGGACGATATTTACGTCAGTCCTTCTCAAATCAAGCGCTTTAATCTGCGCACAGGGCATGTCGTTTCCGGGCAGGTGCGTCCACCCAAAGAAGGGGAACGATTTTTCGCGCTGCTGCGAGTGGAAGCGGTGAATTATCAACAACCGGATAAAATCAAGGAAACCGTCCTCTTTGATAATCTGACGCCTCTCTATCCCGAGGAAGCGATTCGCCTCGAAACCGTTCCGGGTGAACTTTCCATGCGCATCATGGACATCTTCACACCGCTTGGAAAGGGACAGCGCGGGCTTATCGTCGCCCCGGCGCGAACAGGAAAAACCGTGCTTCTCCAGAAAATCGCCAATGCCATCACTCGGAATCATCCGGAAGTGGTTCTCATTATTCTCCTGATTGATGAGCGACCGGAAGAGGTCACCGACATGGAGCGTTCGGTTAAAGCGGAAGTCGTCTCCTCTACGTTTGATGAACGAGCCGAACGGCATGTTCAAGTGGCGATGATGGTTCTTGAAAAAGCAAAACGGCTTGTCGAATGCGGCAAGGATGTCGTGATTATTCTTGATTCCATCACACGCCTTGCCCGCGCACACAACGCTGTCGTTCCCCATTCAGGCCGTATTCTTTCCGGTGGTGTGGATGCCAGCGCGCTCTATGAACCCAAACGCTTTTTCGGAGCGGCGCGCAATATCGAAGAGGGGGGAAGCTTGACGATTATTGCAACGGCTCTGATTGAAACCGGCTCGCGGATGGATGATGTGATTTTCGAAGAGTTCAAGGGAACGGGGAACATGGAATTAGTGTTGGATCGTCACCTCGCCGACCTACGTGTTTTCCCGGCCATCGATATTAATCGCTCCGGCACCCGCAAGGAGGAATTGCTCATTGATCCGCAAGTGCTTCCAAAAATCTACCTTCTTCGCTCCGTCCTCGACCACAATACTCCCGTCGAAACCATGAAATTCCTCATCGAGAAGATGCGCATGACCAAAGGCAACGCCGAGTTCTTCGAGATTATGAATAAGTCGAGCTGATGCCTCGTATTCTCCCGGACGGTGGAAGAGGATTTCGGGGGACGTCCCACCCAAGTTATTTAATAACAATGTATAACAAGCAAGATAATACAAGGTGCGAACTTAGGTAATCGCACTTGACGAAGTCTCAAAAAAGTCGTATATTTAAGTTCGAATTTTTTGGAGTATTTCATGAAGCCCGATATTCACCCCAGTTATCATCTTGTAGATGTTCAGTGCGCTTGCGGGCACACATTTCAAACACGCTTGACCATTCCAGACGATACACTCAAAGTGGAAATCTGTTCGCAGTGTCATCCGTTTTATACCGGCAAGCAGAAGCTTATCGATACCGCCGGTCGTGTCGAGAAATATTTGCGCAAGTACAAAATCAGCGAAACGAAATAAGTTCTCGCAATTTTTGAATTCTACGCAAGGGCGATCCACAGACCGTGGAGCGCTCTTTCTTTAGTGAAAGATTATGTCAGACAACAACGATAAGAAACAAAGCGAGACGCCGCCGCCGGTAAACGACGCTGAACGCAGCTCGATGTCCACCGAGTTGGCGATGGGCGGACAGGCAATCATCGAAGGTGTGATGATGCGGAGTCCTCATCGAATCGCGATGGCCGTTCGCACACCGGAAGGCGATATAGCTGTCGAAAGCCGGCCGCACATTCCCTATTCCCGCCGAAATAAATTTTTCGGGTGGCCGATTGTTCGCGGCGCTGTCAGTATGATTGAAGCGCTCGTCATCGGTATCGGAGCACTGAATTGGTCGGCAGACCATGCGATGCCGCCGGAAGAAAAGAAGAAGGTCGAGGGAGGTATGGCACTCGCCATGATGAGCGACCTGCGCAAGCGCGTCGGCATGGCCAAGGTGCCTCACGCCCTCGATTGGATCTCACAGACAGTCGCTCAAGGCGAGCCCTGCATCGTCTTCCTCCACCACAACGATGTGCACACCACTCTCCGCGTTGGCCTG
>CBDVDL010000057.1:0-9172 GCA_965372735.1 uncultured Alphaproteobacteria bacterium
ACTCTATATAAAGTTAAATAATACTTGATTCTTTCATTTTTTGGTTGTATCTTACAGGCGATTTGAAGGGCAGACTATAGTTAATATAGCTTAAGCAAATCCGGTGGCCGTTACTTTATTGATACGTCTCGCGCTGCAAGGTCACAAGCAAAAATAGTTCTTATACATATAGATACGGGTGCGGAATCGCAGCCCTCTGATTTTATGATATTGCAGAGACTTCAAGATTCTAAAATGATCCCTCCACGGTCAAAGATACGATTGATAATGCTCTCCTTCGAAGGCCGCGGTATCGTGCTCACCATTTGCGATGAGTAGGATATAGCCTAACGATGGATAAGCCTGGTGTCCCGCCAGGGTGATGTGAGGTGAGAAGCCCCTTCCGATTTTCGGAGGGGGCTTTCTGTTTTCTTGACTATTATAGGATTAATTGCTATACTAATTTTCGAGAGGCAAGGGGCTTCAGCCCCTTGAATGCACTCACCATAGGGATACCCGACCCAGCCGAGATTCTTTCCCAATTTCGGTCAAACAAGGGGCTGAAGCCCCTTGCCATTATTAATCGCCGAGACAGGTTCTTCACCTGCCGGAACAAAATACTTCTGCATTCTCAAGTCAAACCTCGAGGACAACCCCATCCTAAAACTTAAACTACACTGGTGGATTTTCATCGCTCTAATTTTGGGCGCCCTCGCCGGAATCCTCACTGGCAAAGAAGGCGCATTTCTGGGCGTGAAATTCTACGGTATCTATGATTTCATCGGAGCGCTTTTCCTGCGCGCGCTCAAGATGATTATCGTCCCGCTGATTGCGTCGTCGATTATCACAGGCGTCGCGGGCGTCGGTTCGGGCAAATCGCTGGGCAGGCTCGGCGGCAAAACTTTCGCGTATTACTTCGCCACGAGCACGATGGCGATTTTAACGGGACTCTTGCTTGTCAACCTCATCGCGCCGGGGATTCAGGGAGGCGAACCCGTCCGCGATAAGCTTGGCCTAACCGCAGACCTCGCGATGATCGAACAAGCCACCGGCGGCAAAGGCGCAGGCGACCTTATCGAAATTTTCCTGCGTATGGTGCCGACGAATCCGCTCGCCGCCGCGGTAAATGGCGAAATCCTTCCCCTTATCTTCTTCTGCCTTCTCTTCGGTTTCTTCCTGACGCGACTCCCCGAACGTTATCGCACCGTCTTGGGAGATTTCTGGCAAGCGGTCTTTGAAGTGATGATGCGCGTGACGAATTTCGTGATGCTCGCCGCGCCGTTCGGAGTTTTCGGGCTTGTGGCGCGCACGACAGCCTCGACAGGTTTCGAAGCGTTCAAACCGCTCGCGCTCTATGCGCTGACCGTCGCGTCCGCGTTGGCGATTCATTTTTTAATCACGCTGCCGCTGATATTGCGATTCCTCGCGCGCGTCAATCCGCGAAATCATTATCGCGCTGTCGCGCCGGCATTGCTCACGGCGTTTTCGACCAGCTCGTCTTCCGCGACATTGCCCGTCACGATGGCGCGCGTCGAAAAGAAAGCCGGAGTGTCGAATCGCATCACAAGTTTCGTTTTGCCGCTCGGCGCAACAGTGAACATGGACGGCACAGCGCTCTATGAATGTGTCGCCGTGCTCTTCATCGCGCAGGCGTACGGCGTTCATCTGGGCTTCACCGCGCAGTTCGTCGTCGTTATCACAGCGCTTTTGGCGTCCGTCGGTGCGGCGGGAATTCCGTCAGCGGGGCTGGTGATGATAACGATTGTTCTCTCGGCAGTGGGCTTGCCGCTCGAGGGAGTGGGCTTGATTCTCGCCGTGGACCGCATCCTCGACATGAGCCGCACGATGGTGAACGTCTTCAGCGACACCTGCGGCGCTATGGTCATCGCCCGCACCGAAGGCGAAGGCAATTTCTACCCGACATCCATTAACCGGAAAGAATAGTCAAAACTCGCATGCACGGTTTTAGACAGAACACAAGTGTTCTATCCAATAAGCAAAGAGGTAGTTATCATGGCAAATGAGAATCGCAATCTGGAAAAACTCATACTGGGAATGAGCCTTGTCAGCACAGCTGTGGAGAATAAACAAGACGTGTTGCAATATTTCGTTCCTTTGGCAATGCGAGCAATAGCCGACTTATGTACGGATCCAGGGACTAATCAACTTACTTCTGAGCAAATAAGGGACCATATTTCCAACACTTATAGTATAACAATTCCTCTTAATACGATAGAGACACTGTTAAGAAAGGTCGCTAGGCGATACAAATTCAAAGTATTTGAACGAGGAAAATCCATTGAAGTACCAGGCGTTGCAAAAACAGAAGAAAGTGAAACCCTAAATACAAGACTGCGCAGATTCAATAAACTTGCCGAATCCTTTACCGTTTTTTCGAAGGAAAGAGGCATTATTATATCGGAGAATGAAGCAAAAGAAATTTTTGCAAGCCTTTTTCGGAGCAATTCCATTGCACTTGCGGGATTTGTTTTGGAGCCAGATATAAACAGGGATTTCGATTTAAAAATAGATATTCCGCGAGCCCTGGAAAAACCTATCGTTGAATTCCTTAAAAGCGTGCGTCACAAGGACGAGGAGCTTTTCGGAGTATTGCGCGACATTTTCTTGACTTCTTCGTTGATTGCAATTCTTGAATCATCCCAAAACATCCAAGAGCCACCGGCGCTTAAGCAGAAGTCTCGAATCTACCTAGACACCAATTTTTTACTTCGACTGCTAGATTGGCAGACTGACTATGAGAAAATGGCGGCACAGGAGCTATTTGACGTACTGAAATCCCACGAAGCGGAGCTTTATGTATTTTCATTTACGCTGCAAGAACTAGTCGGCGTATTAGATAGATTTGGAAGCGAAGCATTTAAAGTCCTTGACAGTTCCGTTAGTGACAAATTACAGGACACCGATTTAAATGGTGTTGCCTCGGCCCTCCGGCGAAGAAAAATGCTGAGAATCGATTTTCTTAAAGCACTAGAGAATATTGAAAATGATATCCGCCACTTGGGAATTGGGGTAATTGAGACCGCGAAAGTAAGTGATCTAAGGCTTGACAAAAGTGAAGTAGACAGATTAGTTGAATATAAGATGCAATCGCCTTATAAGACTGGTATCGCCAAAGAAGTGATTGAGAATGAAGCGCGCTACGACATCGCCGCAGTTACTTCCGTAAGAAAGGCACGGAAAGGAAGAATCTACAAATTCAGTGATGCTCGGATCTGGTTTCTAACCTGTGATTATAGGCTTGTTTGGTCGAATCGTGAATTGCATACCCCCGACAGAACAATTCCTGAAGCCATAGTAGATCACAGCATGACAAATCTTTTGTGGGTTGCGAGTCCGCAGAGAATTGGTGCTGCGGGCATAGACCGGTTCATATCTCATATCGCTCTTGATACTACGTTCAACAGAAGATTTCTACTTCATATGGATTCTTTTATTAAGAGATATGTAAAGGAAAATCCTAAGGATCTACGATATGCTAATGATATATATCGTTCCTTGCAAATAGATGAGAACCGCGGGGAATGGCTTGAAGTACAGCATGATCCAAACATAGATCACTGGGATAGTGTAATTGAACAAAAGATTCGTGAAGCAATAAAAGAAAAGAAGGAAAAAGAAGAGCTTGAACGGAAGAAGTACGGTGCACTTGACAGCTTATATGAAGATCTTAAAGAAGCAACTGAAAAATCAATACGTCGTTTTGAAGAAGAAAATAGACGCCTCGAATACCAAATGGATCGAATTATGAATGATAGGAGAAATTCAAGAGAGAATGAGAAAGAGCTGTTGGAGAAGCTGCGTTTACGAACCGCATGGATATTTTTCATCGCTGCGCTTTTTCTGTCAATTATGTCAGTTGGCGTGCTTGCTATTCTGAAAGCTGCCTCATTTTGGTGGATATGTCCTGCTGTTCCACTTGTAGTCTTCTATATGTATTTGAAACATAAGAAACCGTCATTAAAAAGCAGATTCTTTTCCGCATTTGTTTTTTGGGGAACAGCGACATACATACTATTAACACTCATTCAATTTCTGTTAACAAAGCCTTGGGAATAAAAGCGGTTGATTCCAAGTAATATGTGCGCTTTAGCAAGATGCAACCGGCTGAAGGTATCAGCCATTGGGTGGCGTCGCTCGAAGGAGTCGTGGGCGTTCTATTCGTCGCCCTCGCCACCGTCACATGGGCGCGTAAGGCGATTCGGGATTAGTTGCGGCAGGGTCAGGGGACCCTGCTCGGCGAAATAAAGGACTGGGGTATCCGGCTCGGCGAGAAGTGGGCAGACAGAGCCAGCCCGTAGGAGGGTAGGGATCGGCTGCAATCCACCAGTACTGGTGGACAACACCGCATCATTGGTGGCAGAGAAACTTTATGAATCAAAACCGAATCATTCTCTTTTATCTTCTCCTACTGCTCGCGCATATCGCGCATGTTTTTGAGGAGGTCTGGGGAGAATTCGTTGCGATAGGTGTTCTCGGCAGCGTTGGCAGATTTTTGGTGTTAAACGGCGTGATATTCTGTATTCCAGTTGTCTTTTTTTATTTTATCCTGCGTGAGAAGCGGTGGGCATATATTGCGGGAATGTTCTACGCCGCCATCATGATTTTGAATGGACTTGGTCATAATATCATGACGATTGTAACAGGCAAATATTTCGGCGCTTTTGCGGGAGGATTTACGGGAATTGCGCTGATAATTATCGGCCTATTTCTCCTGCGTGCGCTTTTAAAGGGGATGCCACCATCCCGCAAAGGATAGGAACTTGACAGGAAAGCTTAGAGGAGGCGTGCGATGACGGGTCAAGTTTTTTCAAAAAGGATGCAGTCGCTATTTGCGAAAGGTGTGATGTGCGCGCTTTTTGTTCTGGCGTTTGCTCGTGTATCACCGGCGCAATACACATTGCCGCTCTATGAAATTCTGATTGATACCTGCTATCTGGCGCAGCTCGATTCCTTTCCCGAACGCGATAGGTATTTCCCGGCGCACTTCGTTTTTGAAAGTGATACGCAGGAGTGCGAGGTGCGGTATCGCGGCGGTGCGGTGCGTTTGTTGCCGAAGAAATCGTGGAAAGTAAGATTCCCCATCGTCGGACCTGACGGTCGGCACATCTATAACCTGAACGCCGACTATTGGGACAATTCAAAAATGCGCAACCATCTGGCGATGGAGCTTTTTCGCATTATGGAACGCCCGGCGCCGCTGTCCACGCATATCAGCATGAAACTCAACGGCGTGTATATTGGCGTTTATACGAACGTTGAACAGGTGGACGAGCAGTTCCTCGAGCGGAATGGTTTCAGTATTGGGCCGATGTGGAAAGCGATGCGGCACGGCGCTCGTTTCTCTCCAATGATTGACTACGACCGCTATCCTTTCAACTACGAATGCAAAATCGACGACCCGACGGATTTTTCGGAGTTGCAGGAGTTGCTTTGTTTTTGCCATTACTCAGCCCCGGATGAATTCGAAGCGCAGGCGACAGAGCGCTTTGATATCGAGAACGTCCTCGATTTCTATGCGATTCAGTTTGCCATCCGAAACTTGGACGGCATGAGCAAAAATTATTACCTGCATCGTTACTTCGACGGAAGTCATTGGCGGATGTTTCCGTGGGATTGCGATGCGACCTTCGGGAATTTCTGGGACGGCACGTGGCAGGGAGATTTTGAAGATGTATATATCACCGGTTTCTCCCGAAACACGCTGCTGCAGCGCCTGCTCGAACAGGAAGACTTCAGGAATTACTTCCAACTTCGACTTCATGAGTTAGGCTCAGGCTCGTTGGATTCACTGGCGACGATTGCGCAGCAGACCTATCACTCGATTCGCCATGATGTTTATCTGGATATTTTAAAGCCGTGTTCCAATGAGGAGTTTGATTCGGAACAGGATTCGCTGCTTCTCTTTTTATCGCGGCGCGGAGCGTTTCTGCACGACTTGGATCACTTCAACCGGACGCGTCTCGATGACGTCTGGGTGTCGTCGGATTGGTTGACGAACGAGGATGACGAAATCACGTTTCGCGTTCGAGCGGTTGAGCCCGTGAGCGCGATTCATCTTTATCTGCACGACCGCACGGGCGCGTTTCAATGGCGCAATGTGTACGATGACGGCCAACATGATGACCTCGAAACCAGCGATGGCATCTATGGCAGGCGGATGTCACTGCAGGGGATTCCGTGCCCGCTGCACTACTATTTCAACTTCATAACGCTTTCAGGTGAGACATACAGCTTTCCCGCGAACGGTTATTTTTCGCAGGCTTTAGACCCGACGGTATGTCTGGAAATTGTCGCTACCGAGCACGCGCCGGAAAGTGAACATCTAACCGTTGGCCCGTTTTACAAAATCGGAAGCGAACTATCGAGATTCTTTTTCCAAATCGAGAACACGGCCGAGCACGAGGTTGATTTGTCCTACTGCGCGGTTCGCTATGGTTTGTTTTGCTCGCGGTTTCAATTCTACGAGCCGGTGATTGTTGACGCGGGAAACCGGATGAATGTCACTAACTGCCGCGACGGTGTCGAGCGGTTGCGACCGACCGAACTCGCGATAGGGAATTTATTCCAACCGCTTGCAATCGGCGATACAGTTTGGCTCGAAAGCGCGTCGGGCAAAGTGATTACGTTTGGCGTGTGTGATTCCTTCCTGACTGCAGCGGTGTCGGAAGCGATTGTCGTCGTGAACGAAATTAATTATAACAGCGCGGATGATTTTGATCCGGAGGACTGGATCGAGCTTTACAACGCGAATTGGGAAGCGGTGTCGCTCGACGGCTGGTCGCTCAGGGATGAACGTGACGACCATATCTTTTTCTTTCCGTCAGGCATTGTGATTCCGGCGGGAGAGTATCTTGTCGTGTGTGAGGATGTGTATGCGTTTAGCCAGCATTTTCCGGAAGCGGGACCTGTTGTGGGAAATATTGATTTCGGTTTCGGCGGCGGCGGAGATGCAGTGCGGCTCTATGATTTTGTGGGCACTCTGGCGGATTCCGTCGCGTATGATGATGAGCCTCCGTGGCCTACAGAACCTGATGGCAACGGCCCGACACTCGAACTTGTGAATCCGAGATTGGACAACACGCTTTATCAAAATTGGCGCGCATCAGATAGCACACACGGCACACCCGGCGCAGAAAATTCCGTCTATGATTGGACACCGGAATCGCCGGGCAATCTTCCGCTGAAGTGGTCGCTGTCGCAAAATTGGCCGAACCCTTTCAACAGCGCGACGATGATTCGATACAGCGTAAAACAGCCCGGCCGCGTTCGTCTTATGATTTACAATCTCCTCGGCCAAGAAACAGCGACACTGGTGAATCGTTTTCAATCGCCGGGCTCCTATACGATTTCTTGGAACGCAAAAGATTTGCCGTCGGGGATTTATTTCTGCCGGATGGAAGCGCAGGAGTTTCAACAAACACGGAAGATGTTACTGGTACGTTAGGAAACATATCTAAATAAACGCCGCGAAAGGGTGCCCTCACCCTTCGCGCAACCGACATAAAAACCATAACAAAATAAATTGGAGAAAGACAATTGAAACGCTCATCTGATGAAATTCAATTCGTTCCCTATATCCAGAGCGGAGAGCCGCTGCGCCGCGCGGGACTCGTTCGCGTTGACGTGAACCTTGACGGTCTGTCCGACAATGAAATTCAGGTCATGGGACATTTAGCCGAAGCCGCGGAGCGCATGAATCCTGTGTACCGCGACCAATTTGAAACGAAGACGCCGATTATCAGAAGACTCGTTCACCGACTCATGGGTGTCGCAAACGAAGAAGAAAAAACCGCTCTGAAAAACTACAGCACGCTTCTCGATTTGCAGAACAGTCCGTTTTCGTTTCTGCCTCGCAAGAATCATCTGCTCGCGCTGGACACGTGTACCGTTGAAAAGCTCACCCGGAAATGCAAAAATAGTCAGGTTCAGCGCGATTATGAAATGGCCGTGCCGTATCTTTTTCAGGGACTCGAATTGCCGGATCGCGCAGGTTTCTATCCGCCCGACATCACCGATGACGAGTTGAAAGCGCTCGGCGATAAAGCGAGTCTTGTCAACAGCAGCGTGAAGCGAGACAAAAAAGGTTTGTCTGTTCATTTGAATGAAGACCTTTATCGCAAAAACTTGGAGCCGGTGAGTGGACATCTTCGCCGCGCGCGCGAATTTACGGATGAGCCGTCGTTTCAACTCTATCTGGATGCGAAAATCGAAGAGCTTTCTTTCGGAACGGAAGAAGGACGACGACTCGCGGATTACACATGGGTGCGGCACACGTCGAAACTGGATTTGATTCTATCCAGCGCCATCGAAGTCTATCTGGACAATTGGAAGAATGCTCGCGGAGCCGCGGCGGGAGCGGCGCTGATCGAAAACTCAGCGGCGACGAAACAGCTTCAAGCATTGATTGATCGCTATGAAAAATTCGAAGCCACCGCGCCGTGGAAACACAAAAAGCTTGAAATCAATCCGGAAACGCTGCCGAATTTGAAATTCGTCGATGTGCTGAGTTGGGCGGGGGATTATGTCAACGGCCCGATGACGATTATCGCGCAGTCGCTGCCCAATGACGACTGGGTGATTCAGAAAATCGGTTCGGTCAATATGGTTTATTACAACACCGGCAAAGCGATTCACAAAATCTCCGGCAAACTCGCCGCGAAGGAATTTTTACCTGCGAGCACCTTCGATAAAATCGGCTCGCTGCTCTTCGACGCCAGTCAGCTTCACAGCGCGCTGCACGAGCTTGGACACACGACCGGCATGATGGATCCGCAGCACCGCGATAAACAACCGCGCGAATATTTCGAAGCGGAATATTCGCCGATGGAAGAAGCGCGCGCCGAGCTTTTCGGTTTGTGGGCGATGCCGCTTCTCGCCAAGGAAGGCGTCATTAAAGAAGAGATGCTGCAAGCGGGATATACCGGCATGTTGCTGTCCATGCTGCAGAGCTTGAAATTCGAACCCAAGCAGGCGCATAACATGGCGCGCAATATGATGTGGCATTATTTCTTGAGCAACGGAGCCATCAGCGTCACAGAGGAAAACGGCAAGAAGAAATATGAAGCGAATCCCGCGAAGATACATGACGTCACCGCACAAATGCTGCAAATCATCGGCGATATGAAAGCGTCCGGCGATAAATCACACGCGATTGAGTTCCGCGAGAAATGGT
>CBDVDL010000058.1:0-9162 GCA_965372735.1 uncultured Alphaproteobacteria bacterium
GCCAGCGTCTGATCGTGAGGGGACTCGCACGAAACCATATGGAGATTCCCGTTGATGTCGATGTCGATTTTAGGCCAGATGGCTTGTATTTCGACACCACCGTCCCAGCACCAATCCGGTTCGACTATTGTGAAGGCCTCGCAGTAAGCGCAATAATCAATGGCTGACGTACCGTGGAAGTTTTCACCAGTTGTCCGCTGATGGAATGCCGGGAAACAAAAGCCATCATCTGAAGTGCATTGGCTGATATAGCCGGCGCGCTGAGAGGCTTCGATGCGAATACCAATAGCACCGTACATGAATTCGTCCGCTGCCGGATCCCAGACATTGTAGTACACGTATCGGGGATTCTGTTGCGCGTTCAGGCCGTTCATCCAGACTAAAGAGACAAAGCCGGAAGCATCGATGCTAATCATCTTGCCGGTCGTGCCGTTGTGCTGATAGTCGTACCACGTTGTTCCCGCTGTATCGATTCTATCATCAAGTGTGTAGCGAGATGGTTTCGGGTCTATGGCGGGCCCGGTGAATTCAGGGTCGTGCATTCCTCCACGAACGGGGAGGTTGTAAGCTTTGACTTTGACAGGCGCTCTATCCGCCGCATAGAGCGACAGGACTCCTATCAAGCTTACCAGAATGAAAACCAATAATTTCTTCGACATGTCTGTCTCCTTCTTGATAACGTTTAACCTTGAGAACCGATCGATGTATGTTATTGCAGCGCATGTTTCCTATCATGAAGGAACTGCTTGCGATTTTTTCAAGAGGCGGACATGCGAAATGAACACTATTTCAGAAGCACCATTTTGCGCGAGTCCGCGAAATCCGTTCCTTCCAAGCGATAAATGTAAACACCTGAAGGAAAGTTAAACCCGTTGAAAGATACTTTGTGCACACCGGCGGAAAGCGGCTGGTCATTCAGCAGCGTTGCGATTTCCTGTCCCAGCAGGTTATAGATACGTAGGCTTACGTTTGTCTGCCGCAATAAATCGAACTGAATCGTTGTCGTTGGATTGAACGGGTTCGGATAATTTTGGTGAAGCGCGAACTGCTGCGGCGCTTCGGCAGATGCAAATGGCGCATCCAACCAACCATCCCAATGCATCGGGTAATCGGGGAGGATGGGTGTCGTTGCGATTTCGTCTTTAGGAATGCGCTGATAAATCACCGGGTTCAGAGTCAATTCTTCTCCGCCGCCATTCTTGTCGAGAAGGTATTCCATGTGCAGGAAACTATCCGTCGCCACAGACGCGAGAGTGATATTGCATTCGTGCATGCCTTCACCGGGGACAACCGGATTTGGATTCGTGTCTGTGACGTTCGTGCCGATCGCCCAGTGCTCGCCGCCGTCGGTCGATACTGTGACACAGGGGTCCGCCATCCGGAATCCATACTCGCCGTGTGTGACCGCATCATACTGCTGGTAAGAGCAGAAGAGATTGCCGGTTTGCGTATCCAAAGCAAGGCAAGGTCTCTGCACATTGAGCTGCCGAACTTCATTGATGTCGTACCAGCCATTCGCGACCAAAGTCGCGTTGTCGGTTTCTTCGCTCCAGTGATAAATCATGGATTTATTCAGAGACATGTATTCACCGCTGTCTTCAGGAATGTAATGATAAAACGGTGTCGCGGTGAATGCGATGTGTACAAAATCCGATTCATCGAGCAGAACGGACATATCGGTGCAGGCTCGGAACGTGTCGCGGTTGCAGGCGATATCGTGCGTTGCATCCCAGCAATCCGAATCCCAGGGTGTCCAGCGAGTGACATTAATGGGAGCGTTCCAGTTAAGACCGCTGTCTTCGGAAATGCGCAGATAAATCTCACAATTCATCTTGGAATCATCCAAAGGATGGCACCAAGCGACGGCGCAACGCTCCGACGTGCGGGAGCAGGCGACGTTGTACGCACTGACTCTGAGCATATCCCATTGTTCAAAGTCGCCGCACCTCATCTCGTCCCAAATAATATTGAGACCATATCCGTCGTCATCAAATTGCGGTATGCCCCGTGAATAGTAAAAGCGCATCGCATCATTCGAGCCGCCGGGATATTCGCAGGAAATCACATGGAGAGCGCCGGTCGCATCCATGTCGATTATTGGCCGGATGATTTCGACTTCCAATTCGCCGCCATTAAAACACCATGTCGGTTCTGTTGCTGTGAAGGCTCCGCCGCAAGCACAGAAGTCGATGGCTGAAGCACAGTGATAAGCATAGCCGCTCGTGATCTGTTGGAAAGCGGGGAAACAGAAACCGTCCGGAGACGTCGTCTGGCATACGCACCCTGTTCGTGTCGAAGCGTCAATGCGCATACCGACAGGATCAAAGAAATCTCTGCCCGCGGGATCCCAGATATTGTAGAAAGCATACCGTGGGTTTCCGTCGGCAGTCAAAGCATTCGCCCAGACAACCGAAATTCGTCCGCTGTTGTCTACATCGATCATTCGTCCGCAACTTTGCGCGACACCATAGGTTGTTCCGGCGGTGTCAAGTGTGCCGACATAATCGTCTAAATGATTCCGGGACAGCTCGGGCGTTGCTGCCGGACGGGAGAGTGATGTGCGTTTGCCGGAGTCGAATTCCGGCGTCGACCATAGCAGATTGACGGTCGCAAGACTCGTTAGCAGCAGGATAAACCATTTGCGTGGCATGATTGACCTCCATCAATAACTTGTGGTGCGACACCTAAGAAACCCATCTGTTAAACAAGACGATTGAGGTTACTTCAACAACAGCATTTTTTTCGTTGTGAAGTCGTTACCCGCAGCTAAAGAGTAAATATATATTCCTGATGAAAATTTTGATCCGTCAAATTGAACGCTGTGCACTCCAGCGGACAGAGATGCTGTATTGAGTAGCGTCATCACCTCTTGCCCCAGTACATTGTAGATTTTCAAACTCACCTCAGCCCGATGCAGCAGATCGAACTGAATCACCGTCATCGGATTGAACGGATTCGGCCAGTTTTGGTGAAGAACAAACTGACGCGGCACTTCCGGTGGAGCTGTCGGCGCACTCGCCCAGCCGTCCCAATGCATGGGGTAATGCGGCAAAATCGGTGTTGTGGAAATTTCATCCACGGGAATACGCTGATAAATAACTTGATTCCGTGTTGCTACTCCTTCTTCCTGTACCATGCTTCCCGCATCTTTGTCTAAAATATATTCCATATGCAGAAAACCATCCGTCACCAGTGGAGCTACTGTCACGTCGCGTTCGTGCATGGAGTCGCCTGCAGGAACCGGCACCACGTCAGGTGTTGTATTCGTAACATTCGTTCCGATTGACCAAGTGTATCCTCTATCAGTCGAAACGGAGACAAAGGCATCCGCCATCGGGAAGCCGCTCTCGGAATAAGTCGTCGTGTCGAATTGCATGTAGGAGCAGTAGAGATAACCGGTTTCCGGATCAACAGCCAAACTGGGACGCTGCACATTGCGCTGCCATATCCCCGGCGTGTATCCTTCATACCAGCCGTTTGCGACGAGGCTGTAATGGTAGCTGTGTGATTCGTCCCAGTGATAAATCATTGACTTTGCAGCGTGGGAAAAACCGGAATCCGATTCCCCGGGAAGATACCACCAGAATCCGGTCGTGGTGAAAGCAATATGGATAAAATCATCTTCATCAAACAGAATCGATACATCTGTGTAGCATCGGAACGTATCGCGGTCGCAATATAGAGGGTCGCCGCCGGAATGGTAACAGTCGGAATCCCACGGCGTCCATTGAGTGATATTGATGCGTTCACCCCAATTATATCCACCGTCTTCGGAAATTCGCAGATAGATTTCGTTGTTGATTTGTGTACTGTCCATGGGATGACACCAAGCGATGGCGCAAAGTTCAGTTTGCCGATCACACGCGACATCCGGCGAAATCACAGTTACCGTATCCCACAATTCGAATGGAAAATCTACAAAATCATCCCAGTGAATATCGACAGGAAATCCATCTTGATCGTATTCTGGTTCTCCCCGAGAATAATAGATGCGATGGACTCTATCCCACCAAGGATTTGATGCTGACATCATGTGGAGATTGCCATTTATATCGGCGTCAATCTTTGGCCAGATGAGCACTGGTGTATAATAAGGACCCGCGGGCTGTGAAATCATAGGCGGAATAGCGGCAACTGCATGGAATTCATCATCTTGTGCTATTTGATGAAAAGCGTAACAGAATAAATCGTTATTCAAAACGGTCTGACAAACATATCCCGCTCGTGTGGAATTGTCAACGCGGATGCCATGGTCGTATAGGAAATCTTCAGTAGAAGGATCCCAAAGATTGGCATAGACATATCTCGACATCCCATCCGATAATCCATTCATCCAGGCTACGGAAATAAAACCAGCGGAATTCACATCAATCATTTTGCCGCATGTGCCATTATGCTGATAATCCCACCACGTCGTTCCGGCGGTGTCAATCGTTCCGATGTAGTCATCCAGATGGCGGTAAGGTGATTTTTGAGACGCCACCGGATAGACTGCACGGGGAGCATCCGCTGTTTCTATGATGGGAATGTTGAGCAATTTTTGTTTACCAACATTTTTTTGCGGCGTTGCGCCGAATACATTCGAAGCGAATGCAGTTATCAGAATCAGGAGTGATAATCTTCGCAGCATGATTTATACTCCATAAAAAAAGACAGGATTACTTCGTGAGTACCATTCTCCGTGACATTGAGAAATCGCCTGCTTGCAGTAATAAGAAATAGACTCCGGACGGCAGATTCGATGCATTAAAATGCACTTGATACGTTCCCGGTGATTGCAGGCCATGCGCGAGTACGGCAACTTCTCTGCCTAACAGATCGAACACGCGCAGATTCACTTCTTCTGTGTGAGCGAGGCTGTAGGTGATTTCCGTCACGGGATTGAAAGGATTCGGATAGTTCTGGTCAAGGCCATAGCTTAGCGGAGTCAGCTCACGCGCTTCCGCGTCGCTCGTGCCTTCGGCTACTTGAGCGCGCACCATGAAGAAGAAGGGCTGCGCTTGCGGCGCGTTTCCTCTGCGATAGGTGAAGTAGTGCTCGTGGTTGTTCCATGCTTCAGCATCATCACCGATGATTTTCGGGAAGCGCTGTTCCGGATCCGTATCCAACACTTCAAACCAGACCCAGAAATCGCCGTCAATGCCATGCGTGCCCGGCGCTCCATCGACCGTGATTTCTTTCCAATTCGGAAGCACTTCAGATGTCGTCACCGTGATCGTTCCCCAGTATAAACCCTCTCCCGGCATACCGTCATTGTTTTCCAGGACGCGCAAACCGATATCGGCGGATTCCGTCTGACTGCCGTCGAATTGCACACGTATTTTGTTCAGGTTGAAAGGAAGCAGAATGCTGTCGGCTTCCGGCGTAAATTTGATAAGGGCGCCGTTGCCGGTTTCGAAATTGAACGCGTACTGAGTAGTACGATTGTCATAGCCGAGTTCCAAATCAATCGTGGAGTCTCGAACAGAAATATTTCTGCAATAGCTGGTGTCATTCCCTAAATCTTCGTCAATGTTCAACGCAGACCACGCCCGAAGGGTGGCGTCTCCTGTCGCTGCCGGAGTCCATACAAAATCACGTGTATCAGACTCGTCGGGATTCAGAACCAAATTCGGCAGCAACCGCTGCATTGAACCGTTTACTTCCATCCACCATACGGCAACCGCGCCGGGGGGTACCTGAGAGCCGACGTTCGCAAAATAGGCCGTACCATAGGCGGGTCGCACTTCCGTCGTTGGGAAACGAAGCTGGAGAGTCGTACACGAGAAGTCGTTCGGGTATCCCGCCGAGTAGGTAATCGTAATGTCATCAAAACAGACGCCGAATTCAACAAGACCGTCATCATTCGATTCCATGATCGCTTTAATCCGAATCACTGACCCGATATAGGAAGACACATCAAAGCCTGATTGATAGGCGATGCTGTACAAAGCCCAAGGATCCGGTGTGTCGGAGTGAACGAAGTTTTGAGCGGGCGGCGGCTCACAGGTCGGATTGGAAGCATAGCACCACGTGAGTCCGCTGTCTCCTGTGGCTTCCCAGTGCCAGAAATCGCAGTCCGGAAAAATGTCACAGCCCTGCATCACTCCTGTCACCATGAAATCAACACCGACACCGCCGAAATCCAGCTCTCGCATGTCAATGTACGGCGACATGATTTCATTGTTCATGTTGTCAGTATACTCTAAGGATATCGGATCATTGCATGCCAGATAGTAAGTTCCTGAAGGTGGCGGGCAGGGTGGAGGATCACAGTCGTCAGCCACTCGCCAGAGGTCTCCGGCGACTGGTCGGTTGGTGCCGCTGTACCAATTGGTATCATCTGTTCCATCATTGGAGAACACTGGGTCGCCTCCGGATGTAATCGAGATATCATCGATTTGCCAGCCGAACGCCCAGCGCCTATCAGCGCCGTCGCACGTACACCAGGCCGGGTCCGATGCGAACGCCCAGCGCAATTTTACGGTTTGTCCCGCCCAAGAGCTAAGGTCCGCTGTTTGGAGGAACCAGTCGAGATGCTGTCCGACCCAGCCGGGAATACCGGGTCCTTCGCCATGCTGGAATCCGAAACTGTACATGCTTTCCATGTCGTAATCGGGATTGAGGTATTCATTTTGAATGACAGTCCAGTTTGTTCCGCTGTCGGTCGAGATGCGCAGATTGCAACCGTCCCAACCATTGTAAGGTGGCTCCGCTCCGGCAGGGAGTTCGCAAGCGATTCGACTTTGGAAGGTGAGGGTAACATTTCCGGCGGGCAGTGTAATCGGAGGAGAGTCGAGTACCATGTACCAGTCGTTGTTGTAGCCGACGGTATCGCAATAGATAGGATTTTGTCCCATGCACCATGACATACCGGTTTCGCCGTAGGCGAACCATTCGTCGATATGCCATGTGCCGGGTGTCGCGGTCTGGTCAACGGATATCCAGCCATTCAGTCCGTTTTCCCAGTCCTCATAGAAAACGGTATCGTCATCCAGATGGTTTGATAGGGAAGCCTTTTCGATTCCGGTTAGCGGCTGGACGATGTCGTTGTGTGTCCGAGCTGTTTTGAAGGACTCACCGGCTTGTGCCAATAGAGCAAAAGCGGGGAGCAGCAGCAAAGTCGTAAAGCGCCTCATCAGCAACCTCCAAAAGATGGCAATAACTATTTAGCAAATCAATGTATCCTAATAAATTGGAGTGAGCGATTGAGCAACGTGTTTCGCTTGCGGCTTCTAAGGCGTTATCCATCGCATAAGTCAAAGGCAAATACCGAGCCGGACACAACTTACGATTTAACAACGACTCCTCTTAACGGATTCGTGCAAAAAGAGAAGTTATTGTGCTATTCTTGCATAGAGGTCAAATCTGCCAATAAGTTTGCTATACATGTCATAATGACAGGACAATATGTCATCATGGCATGTATTTTGACATGGTTGGACTATAGATATGAAATGTTATATTGCAATATATTGTTATTACTACAATAATGATTCTGGCACGAGGGTTGCCATATAACATCATCGAGCGGGGAATCAAAGAAATCAATTCAAATCATAGAAAGGAAGAAATCATGCCTATCGTAAAATGGGAACCCTATCGCAGAACCCTGTCCCCTATGCGGAACTGGTTCGAAATGCCGGAGCAAATGAGTCAGCTTTTGGACAATGTCTTCGGAGAAGATGGAGATAACGTGGCTTGGGGGCCGAGTGTGGATGTTGTGGAGAACGACGAGAATTTTCAGATTGTCGCGGAACTTCCCGGCATCAAAATGGAAGATGTCAACATCAGCCTCACTGATAACGTGCTGACTCTCAAGGGCGAGAAGAAGAATGAAGTCAGCGAGAACAAGCGCAGCTACTGCCGTGTTGAACGCAACTATGGCCGGTTCCAGCGCAGTTTTTCCCTGCCGTCGTCTGTAGATTCTGCGAAGGTGCAGGCGAATCTGGACAGCGGTGTGTTGACCATCACGCTGCCGAAGGCTGAACAAGCCAAGGCTCGCGAAATCCCAATTCAAGCCGGGTAATCGCGAAAGAATTGTGCCGACTGCGGGGAGCTAAGAACCGTATCCTCCACGGAGCTGCCCGCAGGGCGGCAAACCCTAAAATGAAAAAAGCCATCGATTGTTCGGTGGCTTTTTTTATTGCACTGTTGTCGTTATCGCGGTCGGGTCACAGACACCGACCCTACATCTTTGCAGGCGGGGGGAGATTTTCTCCCGTCAGTTTTTTGTACACTGTCAGGTAGGCGTCGCGAGTTTTTGAGGCGATTTCATCGGGGAGAGCCGGGACAGGTGGTTCGCGGTTCCAGCCGATTTCGGTAAGATAATTCCGCACGATTTGTTTGTCGAAGCTTTCTTGGTCGCGGCCGATTTCATATTTATCCGCAGGCCAGAAACGCGAACTGTCGGGCGTCAGCACTTCATCCACGATGACAATTTCATTGTCCACGATGCCGAATTCAAATTTCGTGTCCGCAATCAGAACGCCTTGTTTCGCCGCGAAATCAGCGCCTTTCGTGTACAGCTTCAAAGAAATGTCGCGGAGTTTGCCGGATGTTTCTGGTCCAAGAATGTCGATCATTTTCTCGAAAGAGATGTTTTCATCATGGCCGGAGGTCGCTTTGGTCGAAGGCGTGAAGATGGGTTCATGCAGCTTTTGCGAACGCTTCAAACCCGATGGGAGCGGCTGGCCGCAAATCGTGGATTGCTGTTGGTATTCAGCCCAACCTGAACCGGCGAGGTAGCCGCGTACGATGCACTCGACAGGGAAGACATCTGCTTTGCGCACGAGTTCCGCGCGGCCATTCAGCGCTTGTCTTTCTTGCTCGGATAATTCTGCAAGAAGTTTTTGCAGTTGGCTTTTTTCGACGAGATGATTTCGTACGACGGACTGCAATTTTTTCATCCAGAAGTGCGATAGTCCGACAAGCACGCGTCCTCTATCAGGAATCGGTGTCGGCAGCACATGATCAAACGCGCTGAGCCTGTCTGTTGTGATGACAAGCAAATGTCGCGCATCAATCTCGTAAATGTCCCGCACTTTCCCCCCCGCGCGAAGTTTATAGGGAAGCGCGGTGTAGAAAAGGGCAGAATTTGATTTTGTATGTGTCATTTGTTCTCCGACTAGACCGTACGCTCCTGCGTGCGGTGTTGCAGGACGCGGGAGCGTCCTGCCTAGT
>CBDVDL010000059.1:0-9105 GCA_965372735.1 uncultured Alphaproteobacteria bacterium
GGGAGAGTAACGAGATTCTGTACATCATCCGCACAACCGGCGTTCGCGGCATCAGGTGTGCAATCAAAGAATAATCCCCATACCGAGGCACCGTCGCATAATCGTCCGTAGGATTTATCCGCTCCGATATCGCCAAAGCTGATAACATCTATGGCGTGATGGCACGTGATTCCCTCGATATACAAACCAACCGCATCGCCGTCATTCGTTAGGGAGAAATTCGCATGTAAACCGGCGTCGCCAACATCATTATCGCACCAAACGACGATATGGTCACCCGCAAGAAGCAGCGTATCCGGAAAAGCCCATAGCCCCAAATCATCAAAGTCGTTCGTCAAGTAAAAACCCAAAAGATTTGCGTTGTCCGGTCCCGGATTGAAAATCTCCACCCAATCTTCATGTTCACCTTGAGGATCTAAAACATTGCGGAGATTCTCCGACATAACCTCATTAATGACAAGGTTCGAAACAGACTCGACAAGGTCAGCGAAGCCTGATTGATAGACCTCTTTCGAGCTGTAATTCTGGGCAAAGGCGATTATCCTCAAGTGTTCAGGCTCAAAACCGCTGGAAAAAGTGAACGTTGTCGAATATTCGAGTGTGCTGTCGGCAGCGATTTGAAACGAGAATCCGGATGTGCTGGGTTGCATATCACGGAACGGATGCCAGTGCACACCAAGTTGATTGTAACAAGTATGCTTCAAAGCCACAAACAGCCGGTTCGAGGTGCTGAGCATATCTACCTCGGCCGTCAATCGCACCGTCACATCAACCGTGGTGGATGTCAAGTTCTCCGTGGTGACTTCCATCGTACACGGCGAGGGGATCGCCAAACGTGCATTGATGGCGCTCTGTATCGCGCCTGCACCCCAGGGGTCCGGCGACGAAAGCCCATCCACCTCTAAGTGGGGGACTCCTGTGACACCATAATAGGAAGTGCGGGCGTTATTCTCGCTGGTATTGTATTGATAATACGGATCGCCGGCTGACGGCCAATAAACATGATATCTTACTAAAAGAGCCAGACCTGGCTCATTGCTTCCCATGAGCGCGTCCTGTGTAGGATCGGCGGAAGCACACCCCCCTCAACCGGTGTTCGTGAAGCCTTCCAGCAGAACCGTTCGCTGCGCGGCATGAGCGGTAAGCGCGACCGCGAACATCAGGAGAATTGCAAAGCACGTTCGTTTCACCATCATGAATTCCTCCAAACAGATTGTTAAATATCCCCTCCAACTTCTTCATCGTGTGTCGGGATAAAAATAGTTACGACTCGATGAGAAAACCCTGATCCTCGCACAGGAGGAAAAAGGTCTCCTTTCTCGATTAATTAAAATATAATAAATATATTGTTAATTGCAACTCCTTTTTCTCTTCAGACGATTTTCCTCGCACTTGTTCCCAAGCGCAAATTTCTTTGGAATCCTGTGTTTTGTAAAGCTTTCCGGAAGTCAATCGGTTGAAACAGAGAGATATTCTCCCGAAACCAACTCTTTCATCCTCCTTCCCCGTGTCTCATTTCAACGATTCATAAGTTAATCTAAGTATAAAAGCTATATAGATTAGAACCTAACCAATATCATAGGAAATAGTCAATTATTTTCTTAAATAACCCATAGAGCGTCGCTAAATTCTTACTTGACAATGAAAAAGGGGTTGTGTAACTTACGTATCGGAAATTCACGAAGCGGGAGTCGTTTTGGGACCAAAAGCACCCTTAACTTTCTGGGATCATCTGGACGAATTGCGTAAGCGTCTGTTGCGTTCTCTTGCAGGCATGGCTGTGGGTCTGGTCATCGGTTTTTTCATAGCCAAGCGCGTTCAGGGTTTTCTCTGTGAACCTTTTACTCGCGTCGTGCCGGGCTCGCTGGCTCTTTTAGCGCCGAGTGATGGTTTCATCGTCCAGATTAAAATTGCCATCTTGCTGGGAATCATTTTCGCTTCGCCGTTTGTCGCACTGCAAATGTGGGGATTCATCCGCCCCGGCTTGAAGCCGCGTGAGCGCAAATATGTCCGGCCAATTGCGTTGATATCGACGCTGCTTTTTTTAGGCGGGGTAGTTTTTGCGTGGGAAGTTCTTCCCGCGGCACTGTCGTTTCTCGGCTCCTTCGCGCAATTCGGACTGCAGAATCTCTGGAGTCTGCGCAATTACATCAGTCTGGTCGTTTTCCTGCTGTTAGCCTTCGGGGTGATTTTTCAGCTTCCGCTGGTGATGGGAGTTCTGATGGCGATGGGGCTGGTACCTGCAAGGTTTTTCCGTCGCAACCGCCGCTATGCTATCGTCATCATGTTTGTGCTGGCGGCATTCGCCACACCGACAACCGATATGGTAACGATGCTCCTCATGGCTTGTCCTCTGGTTCTCCTCTATGAAATTTCGATCATTTTTGGAACACTCATTCAGAAGAGACGCCGGAAAGAGCACGAGAAACTCGAACCGGATTCGCATAATGATGAATGATAGTTGTTGTCTCATGAAACCGCCGTGACAGGAAGGAGAGGGCGATGGACATTGACCAGAAGGTGCTCTTCATTGATGCAGAGACCGGCTTTTACCGAATCAACCGATTCCGCATAGGTGATTTCTTCGGTCCAATTGACCTCGGTCTTCATCTGACGGGAAAATATCGCAGTTTGAATTTCGGAACCGGTTTGCTGGCGGGCTCAATCTTCCCCGGCTCCAATCGACTGTTTTTCACCGGATTCTCGCCCTGTTGGGGCGGGTTTTTTATTTCCTCTATGGGGGGAGCCGGTCTTGTTTTCGAGAACCTGGGGATAAATATGGTGACGCTCGTCGGCAAATCCCCCTCGCCTTCCATACTCTATTTGAACCGGGTGCATGGTGAAGAAATCGAAGTGAGAATTGAGCCGGTTGATATTCACCACGTCTGGAACGAAGGGCGTGGCGGTGTTTATTCTCTGATGGATCATACCTACGAGCAGTTTTATGGATGTTATGAAAACGATCCGCGTATTTTAGCTGTCGGACCGGCGGCACAATCGACGGACTTCGGCGCGATAGGTTCTGTTCCGATTACCAAAGGGAAAATAACCTTTGTGGATACTTGGGCCGGTCGCGGTGGTTTCGGTTCCAAGATGCTTAAGGAACATGGAATCGCTGCGATTATTTTCGGCGGCACTTTCCTTGATGAGGATTTTCGCAACCGAAAGGTGGCGGACGAATGGTTCCAGAATAGATATAATAAAAAACTGGCCGCCAAAGATCTGGAAGCGACGACGAAGTACCGCTTTGATCCGAAATTTGGCACCGGAGGAACGTTTGGAGTTAACTTTGCCTCTCTGGCTGGTCGCATCATCGCGTTTAACTACAAAAGTATGTACATGGATGAAGCGGAACGTCTGGACATCCATGAAAAGTTCATCGTCAACCATTATCTGAAACAGTTCAACGAAGAAACCATCAAGACCAAACAACAGCGCACCTGCGGGGAGCCTTGTGCGGCGGTCTGCAAAAAAATGCACGGCGAATTCAAGAAGGATTACGAACCTTATCAGACGATGGGACCGCTGTGCGGAATTTTTGACCAGCGCGCCGCAGAAAAACTCAATCATCATGCGGATATGTATGGGTTTGACGCGATTTCCGTCGGCGGAGTGCTCTCGTGGTTGATGGAATGCTTGTCCGAAAAACTGCTCAAGCCCGAGGAATTGGGAGTGACCGAGAGTCCCGTATTCTCGCCGAAGGGATTCAATATCGAATCGGATTCGATGCACAATGCCGAGCTGGGTGTAGCGCTGCTGGATGCAATTATCGAAAAACGCGGGCTTCTTAACTTGGAAGAAGGCGCCCGTAAATTTGCCCGCCGCTTGGCTCGCGAAAAGGGAAAGAAAGTTTTAGATTTATTGGTCTATAACGCGTTTGGGCGCAAAGGATGGATGGTGCCCAATCAATACTGGACGCCGGGCGTGCTTTCGCCTATGGCCATTATGGGCAAATATTATATGCATTACGGCACGGATTTTCTGCCGCCGCGCGAATTAGGCAGAAAAAACGCGGAGCGTTTCCGACAAGAGCTGATTTTGGATAATCTCGGTTTCTGCCGTTTTCACCGCAACTGGGCGGAGGATATGCTGCCGGAAATCGTGGATTCCTTGTATGGGTTAAAGAGTCAGTTTTTGGAAAAGATTGCTATCACCGCCAGTCGTATCAACAGCAGAAACGCCTCCGTATTTTGGGAATCCGAGAGGAATTTTGATTATATCTACGCTTTTCTGAAACGGAAGCAGATTGTGGATGGTGATGGCGACGCTGAGTTGCTCAAATGGATAAAACATTTTGAAAAGAACAAACACGAAGCCGCCCTGAATTTCTGGTACGAGATGCACAAAGGAATCCATGAATCTCTGCGGGAGTTCTAACGTTTTTCGCGTGGATAAAATTCTGCCGGCCCGCTAAGAAATTAAGACCGGGACGTGAATTTGCTTGCATTATTGCAGTAGGATGCGTATCATAAAAAGAAGTGAGAATTGTAAGGGGAGATGTGATGAAGGAGATGTCATAAAATGAAGAAGATTTGTTTTTTTATCGTGTTAATGATTCTGACCCTCGCAGCGTATGCCGGGCAGCTTGTGCATGAAAATGACCCATTGCCTCGCGGTTTTGCGCCGTTTGAAAAAGGATTGCCGCTGCCGCATCTTGATTATCATACCGACCCGCCGTCTCAACCGGTTCGCGCGACGGGAGAATGGGAAGAAGTGCAAGGCATCCTCGTGCGCTGGCCATATTCATCGGGTTGGAATAACCTCTGGGCGAATTTCCTTACTCCCATTGCAGATGATGTTCGCATCTATATGATTGTCAGTAGCTACAGCGATACGAGTTCGATAAAAAGTTATCTTTCGAGTCATGGCTGCCCGACCGATTCGGTGATATTTATGCAGCGCTCGACGAACAGCGTGTGGATTCGCGATTATGGTCCGTGGTGGATTTGGCTGCAGAACACCTGGGATAGGGCGATTGTTGACTGGGATTACAACCGGCCTCGCCCTCAGGACGATGCGATTCCCGAATGGCTGGCGACCTATTTTAGCGTTGATTACTATGGACCGGATATTACCCATACGGGCGGCAATTTCATGGTGGACGGCTGGAAGAGCGGATTTGCTTCCGAGTTGACTTACAGCGAGAATTCAGGGATGACGCCCTCGGAAATCAATCAGATTTTCGAAGACTACATGAACTTGGATACTGTCAACTATTTTTCTCGCTTTTACGGTATTGATCATATCGATATGAGCATGAAATTCTTGAACGACCATACGGTTATTGTCAATGAATATCCGGACGGGAGCCCGTATAATGATGATATGGACGACTGTGTCGTGATTCTGGAAACGCTCACCGATCCCTATGGCCGACCTCTCGATATCGTCCGCATTCCCGCACCCGATTGGGGATACACGCCCTATACCTATACGAACTCACTGATTGTCAATAATACCGTACTTGTTCCGATTTACAATCGCACTGAAGACACTCAAGCACTGCGAATCTACGAAGACTATATGCCGGGCTATGAGATTTACGGTTTCGACTGCAATACTATTATCGGCTCTTCGGGGGCGATACATTGCGTGACGAAAGATGTGATACACCCTCATCTTATTCGCATCGAACATCCACCGATGGCGGATACGGTAACAACAGCAGGGCCGTACACGATAACAGCTCGTATCGTATCGCTCGGCACGCTGAATACGGACTCGCTGAAAGTTTACTGGAGCACGGACGGAGTTTGGCCGTGGGACATTGCGCAGATGAGTGCGACTTCCGCCGATTCGTTTGCCGCAGAGATTCCGGCTCAAGCTGCGGGAACGGACGTGCGCTATTTCATCTTTGCGAAGAATACGCAAGGCAACTGGACGCACGAACCGCGCTACGGGCCGGACGCGCATCACCGTTTCCATATTGATATCGAACCTGCTTCCCCGCGCGCTGTGGAAGACCTTGTTATTTCCCCGGACGCGCCGGATATCGTCTTGAGCTGGTCACCGGTAACGGAAGATGTGAACGGGCTTCCTATCACGGTTTCACAGTACAATGTCTACAGAGATAATGACCCTTATTTTGAACCCGGACCCGGCAACTTTATTCAGACGGTCAGCGACACAAATTTCCGTGATTACGGAATTTTGAGCGGCGGCGATTATCACTATTATGTTGTTCAGGCGGTTTATCCGTAATAAAAAGCCTGTGAAGTTGCTTTTGGGTAATTTGAACCGATTGCGGTTTATTCCCACCATTTTGGTGCACATAAACCGCAATTTTTTATGAAGGATAGGGAAAATATAGGGGCAGGAATCCAACTCGCGTATCGTGGGCGAGATACGCGGACTCCGGTAGCTACTCTTCAGATAGGCACGCGGCTTGCTATACTTAGTAGTTAGAATGATGAACGTATGTGAAGTGAAAGGAATCTACTCATGAAGAAACTCACGCTAAGCGGGGTCAATCTTCTGCGATGGATCGCGATCTTTGCACTGCTGTCTCTACTCGTTGGATGTTCGCGATTTGGAGATGTTCTGGGTCCGCAGTCGTCGAACAATACGGAAGCAGCATCAGGCACCTTTGAACCGGTTATATATGATTATCCAGAAGCCGCTAATTATGCCCCCGAAGGCTATCAGCTTATCAACTTTCATAATATGAAGGCTACTATTCACATGGATGGCGATAACGAGTATGATACAACCTGGACCTATGTTGATGGCGGTCAAGTATATGAGGGAGTTGCCAGGTTCCTCGAACACAGGCACGGCGGAAAAGTGAAGTGGAACAAGAGTGAAGTCAAATTCCACAAGCGAGCATGGCAAAACCACAGCGAAGATCTGTGGATTTCTATGATCCGAACGAGCCCACCGCAGCCTTGGATTGATTTCGGCCCCCATGGACTTATCTTTGACAAAGAGATCAAGATTAAAATCTACTATGATGAATGTGAATTGCCTGAGGGTGTCGAGCCTGAAGATCTTGAGCTCTTCTTCTGGAATGAAGAAACCGGCGAGTATGAACTCCATACGGAGCGTAACGATACGAATCACAGGTATATTAAAGGAAGAACAGACCACTTCAGTCGGTATATTCTTGCAGCGCGAGGATAATCCGAAAGAAACACCAACCTTAACCTCATGGTATCTTCTACAGAGCCCGGGCGAGCAGCCCGGGTTTTGCTTTTCGTCACGTTCGTTTGGGCAAAGGGCTGTTCTTGCTTTCGTGAAATGGAATGCGTATTTTATGTTGACGATATAGAGAGTTTCAACACGTGAATAGCAACGCGAGATAAAGAGATGACTAAGCGCGCAAGTTCATTTTTTCAGACGTTCATACTCATTTGGATACTGTTGCCCGGTTGTGCATGGGCTCAGGCGCCGGATACACTGCGAGTTGTGTCGTATAATATCCTGAATTTTCCGGGAAGCTCGGGGCCGGAACGCGTGCCGGAATTCCGGAAAATCATTCGAGCGATGGAGCCGGATATTGTAGTCGTGCAGGAAATATTGAGTCAGGCGGGAGTCAATACCTTTCTGAATGACGTTATAGAAACCGCGACTTCGGACGAGTGGGAAGCGGTGCCTTTCTATAACGGCACGGACACAGATAACGCCTGTTTCTTTCGTGTGGGAGTCGCCGAGTTTATATCGACCCGGCAAATCAGTACGCAGCTTCGGGACATCAGCGAATATGTACTTAAGGTGCCGCAAGTGGATACGACGATTATTCTGCGTATTTATTCAGCGCATCTTAAAGCAGGTAACGATGGGGACGACAGGGACCGCCGTCTGGCGGAAGCCACGATTCTGCGAAATAATCTCAATAATCTGCCGGACGGAAGCCATTTTCTGGTTTTGGGAGATTTTAACCTCTATCGCAGCAGTGAACCTGCATATGGAATGCTTATCGGCGAGCCTGACAACGCCGGGCGAAGCTTCGATCCCATTGACACCCCCGGTGACTGGCACAACGATATCGCTTTTGCACCCGTCCATACGCAGGCTACACGCCATAATTATGGCGGGATGGACGACCGTTTCGATTTCATCCTTAGCTCACGCACGGTGTTTGATACGATCGGATTCCAATATTTGGACAGCAGCTATACCTCTTTCGGAAACGACGGAAACCATTTCAATTCATCGATTAATTACGGCGAGAATACGGCGGTTCCCGATTCGATTGCCGATGCGCTTTATGAAGCATCGGATCATCTGCCGGTTTATCTTGATCTGCTTGTGCACCCCGCTTCGTCGCCAGCGGGGCGGAACCCGGCGATAAACCCATGCTTCGAGCTTTATGCGAACTTCCCCAATCCTTTTAACAACCAGACGGTTATCGGGTACAGTATCGCCGCGCCGGGTCAGATTCAATTACAGGTTTTTGACCTGTTAGGTCGGCGAGTCGCGACGCTCGCCGATGGTTTTCGTCAGCCCGGCACGCATGTGATTCATTTTCATCCCGGAGGATTGGCGAGCGGTTACTACTTCTATTCCCTTACCACGTCTCAGGGCGCACAAGTGCGTCCGATGGTGTTGATGAAATAATCCCGACGGCGACACTCGGGTTTTTCGCCCATAGCGCGAATGCGTACCCTCTGTGGCGAAAGTTTCCTCCCAACGACTTTTCCATTAGCGAACAAAATATACTCACCGGGCATGCTGGGTGTGTTACCCGCCCGGTAAATCGCAGGAACAGCACCAGCAACTCATCCGCGCACCAACCAAAATTCCATTCTTTAAACCTATAGGAGAAATCTACTATGGACTCCATGGTTCGTAAAGACAATGTCCAAATCGCCATCGTTCAGGCGACCGCTGAGATCGTTAAGGAAGGGAAAGGCAAAGGACTTACGCAAGCGCCTGAAAACTATATAAAACAGATAATGAAGGCGCTCTGTGATGGCCTGGAGGAAGGCGTGGCATCCGCCACAAAAATAGGCGGCGGATAAACACCAAGCCGCTTTTAATGCAAGAGGCTATGCCTCGCCTCGGTCACACGAACAAAAATGACCCAATTACCACGAATCCAGCCACCGAGATTTGTAGGTTACTATTATACAGGAAAATAGGGTAGAGACGGGAACCCTTTTAAGG
>CBDVDL010000060.1:0-8924 GCA_965372735.1 uncultured Alphaproteobacteria bacterium
GGATTTTCTCTATTTATATTTAGAAATTCTGTCTTTATTGTCTCTAAATATTTTATTATGGCCGGTGATAAGAATATGTGACGCCATATTTTATCAGAGAATGACGATGGTGATGCCTTCGTTGTGCCTATTATAATCGGAATCGCGATTCAGCGCGGGACACATATCAATCGCTTCGCGGGCAACGAGTTCGTCGAAACTGAAACGCTCGCCATGGACGAAGTGCTGAATCTGTTCCTTGTTTCGCATGACGGTCAAACTCCGCCGAAGCGCATCCCTCAGTGTCCCTCCGACGCCTTTCGACCCGTAGCCATGAATAATTTTGACAGCGACAAGCCCTTTTCGTCTCGCCTTATCCAATTCCTCCCGCAGCCGTCTGCGAGCTTCTTTGACATCGGGCATATCGGATTTGATATTGATTTCCGTAACGGTCTGGCTCATCGTTATTTTTTTTCAGCGATGATTTGCGTGGCGCGGTAGAGGGATTCGAAGGTTCCGGCGTCCGTCCATGCGCCCTTGATGACGTCATAGCTAAGTTTGCCTTCGCGAAGGTACGCGTTGTTGACGTCGGTGATTTCGAGTTCGCCGCGGTCGGACGGCCTTAGAGTTTCAATAATTTCGAAGACATGCGCGTCGTACATATAGACGCCGATGACCGCGAGATTCGATTTCGGCTGCTTCGGTTTTTCGACGATGCGAGCGATTTTACCATTCTCGATTTCCGCGACACCGAACCGCTGAGGGTCGGGCACTTCTTTCAGGAGAATCTTCGCGCCGAGGTCTTTGCGGAAATTCTGGACGAAAGGTGTGATGTCGTCTTCGATAATGTTGTCCCCAAGAATAACGATCATCGGTTCGTCTTTGGTGAACACATGAGCCAGCCGGAGAGCGTCAGCGATTCCACCCTCGCCTTCCTGATAAGCGTAGTTGATAACGTCGAGGCCGAGGTCTTTTCCGTTGCTCAAGAGATTCAAAAAATGCCCCGCGAAATGCCCGCCGGTGACGAGAACGAGTTCGCGGATTCCGGCCTGCACCAGCGTTTTGATGGGATAATAAATCATCGGCTGGTTATAGACCGGCAGAAGATGTTTGTTCGTAATTTTCGTAAGGGGATGGAGGCGAGTTCCCAGACCGCCTGCCAGCACGACGCCTTTCATATTTCGAGCTCCGATTTATAGAAATTTTGCAAGGCGCTGAAACACCTTGTTTATTTGATTGGATTATGTGATCTAACAAGGGGCTGAAGCCCCTTGTTGCTAAGCGGTAGAGGTTTCTGGTTTCTTCATTGTCTTCTTGAACCAGTTCACTGTTTTTGTCAGGCCTTCTTCAATCGAGATTTTCGGTTCCCAGTTCAAGATTCTGCGAGCTTTTTTTATATCCGGCCTGCGGACTTTCGGGTCATCCACAGGAAGCGGTTTGTGAATAATCGGCACATCCGAATCGGTGAGCCTGCGTATCATTTCGGCAATCGCGTTCACTGATAACTCTTCCGGATTGCCGATATTCACGGGTTCGATTTCGTTCGACATCGCCAGCCGGTACAACCCGTCCACCTGATCCGTGATGTAGCAGAGCGAACGCGTCTGGCTGCCGTCGCCGAAAACGGTGAGTTCCTTGCCTCGAAGTGCCTGATTAATGAGTGTCGGAACCAGACGGCCATCATTAGCGCGCATGCGCGGCCCGAACGTGTTAAAGATGCGGGCGATGCGCGTGTTCACATTATGATAACGGTGATACGCCATCGTCAGCGCTTCCGCGAAACGTTTCGCTTCGTCATAAACGCCTCGCGGCCCGACCGGACTGACATTTCCCCAGTAATCTTCCGGCTGAGGATTCACCAGCGGGTCGCCATAAACCTCGGAGGTGGACGCCAGTAGAAAACCCGCTCCCTTAGCTTTGGACAAACCCAACGCCTTATGAGTTCCCAGAGAGCCGACTTTCAGCGTTTGAATCGGCATCTGCATGTAGTCTACAGGCGAAGCGGGGCTGGCGAAATGCAGAACGAAATCCACCGAACCGTCAACATACAGATAATTCGTGACGTCGTAATGGATGAATTGAAACCGCGGGTTTTTGATGTGGGCGATGTTGGATGCGTGGCCGGTGGAAAGGTTGTCGATCACGATAACGTCGTGACCTTCGGTCAGGAATTTGTCGGCCAGATGGGAGCCTAAAAAGCCCGCGCCGCCTGTTAAAATGATTCTCATCGAAATCTCAAGTGAATTACCTTAAGTCTTAAAATTTAACCAATTCTATGCGGAATGTCAAGGCAATTTACTCTCTGCAAAACCTGTCAGCGAGCTTGCATTTTGTAGAAAGTCGATGTATCTTGAAGGGTTGCGATTTTATGTTCCGGGCATACGAGGACGCATGCCGCGGTGAACGGATATGTGATGGGGATTACATAAAACCTTTAATGGGAGAAAAACATGAACTATTGGCAAATTGCATCAGGTTCTCTCGGAAGAGAGTATGAGGATCAATTCCTCCGTTTTGGTATGGCCTTCGTAGGGGGAGATGACAAAGTAGCCGCAATGTCTAAAGTGAAAGAAGGAGACCGTGTCTTATTAAAGAAGGGCATGTATAAAGTTGTAGCTGCTGGTGAGGTCGTTAATAGGAAAGGAAAATGTCAAGGTAAAGATGACAAAGAATGGTTGCATGATTTCGATGGTTGGAATTTACGAGCATATTGTTTTGTGGATTGGCATGAACCTGATAAGCCGGTTGAAACCGAGGGGCTTACACGTGCTACAATCCAGCGCGTAAACAAGAAGAATTTGAGAGATATCTGCGATAGTATCATTGAGACGGTGCCCGCCAAAGAAGATTACGACCCAGAACCGGAAGCAACAGAGCTTGTAGAATACTCGCAGATTCTAAGTTTTCTTATTCAAGAGGGACTCCGTCCTGGATCCGCTGAAGAGCTAACGGCTGCATTCAACAGAATTCGATTATTGGCTCAATACTATTATGATTCATCCCATCGATGGGAGGATATTCGCGAACATGAAACGCGAACATTCCTAATCATCCCTCTTCTTCTTGCTCTCGGTTGGGCAGAACAGCAGTTAAAAATTGAACTTCCAGTCGCTGGGCGACAACGAGCGGACATCGCCTGCTTTTCGAAACCTTATGGAGGAAATAATGAAGACTGCATCATACTTATAGAGACAAAGGGTTTTAGCCAAGGATTAGATTATGCTCAGGATCAAGCGAGGGGATATGCTGAGCATTTCCCCAATTGCCAAGTTGTTCTTGTTTCGAATGGATATTGCTATAAGGCGTTTCGTCGGGATAAAGATGGATACTTTTCCCAAACACCATCAGCTTATCTAAATCTCTTAAAGCCGAGGGATCGTTACCCTCTTGACCCACAAAATGTTAAGGGTAGTTTAGAGGCGCTTCGACTTCTCTTGCCTTATCATTTTGCACGATAGAGAATTATTGCGGGAGCCCTCCATCAAAAATATTGGGAAGATGCTGAGTAACGAGATTGATTCACTCATGGGACGAGAAAACAACTTCATACTAATTGGTTTGGGGGCGGTGGGGCGAGCGCTGGTGCTGGCGCTTGTCCGAGCGGGCTACGACTGCCGGGGTCTTGTTGGTCGCGGGGAAGAACAGCTGCTTGCGCGCCTGTGCAAAGCTCCGTTGATGACGTCTTTGGATTCGTTGCCGGATGATTTTCATCTGCTGTTTCTTTGTGTGAGGGATAATCAGATTGCGTCACTCGCTGAAGAACTGTCTAAGAGGATACCCCCCCTTACCCCCCCGCAAGCAGGGGGGAATTTGATTGTCTTTCACACAGCGGGAGCGTTGTCGTCGGACGTGCTTGCGCCGCTGCGTGAAAAGGGAGCGAACGTCGCAACGTTTCATCCGTTTGGAAGTTTTCCGCGGGCAGGAAAGCCACCATCGTTTAAAGGATTAACTTTCGGGATTGAAGGCACACCCGCGGCAGAAGCTCGCGCCGAACAAATCGCCCGCGACCTCGGCGGTAGTCCGCTCATCGTTCCCGCGGAAGCCCGTGCGATGTATCATTTGGCGGCGGTTTTTGCATCGAATTTCATCGTCGGGGATATAGCTTTAGCTGTGAAAATGCTCGGGCAAATGGGTCTCGATGAGGCGCAGGTTTTGCAAGTGATTTCACCGATAGTGGAGGGAACTTTCAGGAATGTCAAGGAGTTAGGAGTGAAAGGCGCTTTGACCGGCCCTGCGGCGCGGGGAGATAAGGAAACGCTTGCCAAGCATGAGGAAGCCCTGCGAAAAATCGACCCGGAGCTTGCGGAGCTTTATCGGAAGTTTTCTGAGTACCTGAAAAAGATATGAATTCCGGCCGGGTTGTTGACAAGGGGCTGAAGCCACCTTGTTAGGGAACGGCACTCTGCGCTGAACCCGGCTCGGCGGGGAGAATTAGGAAAATTGTAAGGAATAGATATGCCAGATAACCGCAGAATTTTATGGGCGGACGACGAAATCGAGATGCTCGAAGCCCATATTCTTTTTTTGAATCAGCGCGGCTACGATGTGGTGGGTGTGACGAACGGAGATGATGCGATTCATCGGGTGAGCGAGGAAGCTTTCGACGTGGTTTTACTTGACGAGCACATGCCTGGTCGTGATGGACTCGAAACTCTCGCGGTTATTAAAGATATTCGGCCGGATTTGCCGGTGATAATGATTACCAAGAGCGAAGAAGAAGCGCTGATGGAAGAAGCCATCGGCGCGAAAATCAGCGATTACCTGACGAAGCCGGTGAATCCAACGCAAATCTTGAGCGCACTGAAGAAAGTTACGCAACGGCAGGAATTCGAGCGACGAAGCGCCACGCGAGATTATCTTGCGGAATTCCGTCAGATTTCCGAGAAGGTTTCCGAAGGCCCGACGTGGAAAGACTGGATGGATATTCATGCGAAGCTGTCTGCGTGGGAAGTGGAATTGGACTCGATGCCGGATACAGGTTTGCGCCAGTCCCTCGAAGGTCAGCGGATGGAATGCAATACGGAATTCGGGAAATTCATCGAAGAGAATTACGAGGATTGGCTCTGGGACCGCGCTGACAAACCACCGCTTTCGGCAAGCTTTGTGGAACATTTCGTGGCGCCGAAACTGAAAGAAGGGCGCAATGTTCTCTTTCTGGTGATTGACTGCCTGCGCTTTGACCAGTGGTTGGCTTTGGAGCCGATGCTCTATGATTACTATACGGTGACGCGAGACAGTTATTATTCCATTCTTCCGTCGGCGACTCCTTATGCGCGCAATGCTCTTTTCGCTGGTATTTTTCCGGGAGATATCGAGGCGGAATTTCCGGACTTGTGGAAGCGAAGCGAGGACGACGAATTTTCATCGAACCGTTTTGAACGGCAATTTCTCGACCGGCAGCTTGATCGGCTTCAGTTGAAGCTTGAGCCTGAGCCGAAGTATGTTAAGATTTTGGATGTCGACGAAGCTAACGCCACCGCTCGGAAAGTGCAGCGTTATTTCAACAACCGGCTGGTGTCGATGGTTTTCAATTTTGTGGATATTTTGGCTCACAGCCGGGTGCAAAGCGATGTCATCAAAGAGATAACGCGCAATGAAGCGGCTTACCGCAGTGTGGTTCGCGCATGGTTCGAGCATTCGTCGTTGTTCCAAATCTTGAAAGCATTCGCTAAACAGGATTTTTTGGTCATTGTCACTACGGATCATGGTTCTATTCGCGGTTTGAAGGGTGCGCGGGTTGTTTCGGATAAGGAAGCGTCCACAAATCTGCGCTATAAACACGGACGCAATCTCCGCGTGGACAGCAAACATGCGCTTATCTGTCGGCGTCCGGAGAAATTCCGGCTGCCTCGACGCGGTCTCAACGCCAACTATATTTTCGCTAAAGAAGCCTACTATTTTATTTATCCAACGAACTTCCACAAATACGCGAATCTCTATAAAGACTCGTTCCAGCACGGGGGAATTTCTTTGGAAGAGATGATTCTCCCAGTGGCATTTTTGGAGCCGAAGAGATAGTCGCTTTCCTGAAATGGGATGGACGTAAAAAAGCCCCGACGATTGCCGGGGCTTTCGATTATTTCAAGGCATGCTTGTCGCTTACGATTTACCTCGCTCGCGTTTTAATTTCAAGCCGTGCTTCGTCATGACACGGCGGATCTTCTGTTCGTTCAGGCCGACGATTTTAGCGGCGCGGGATTGATTTCCGTCTGTGACTTCCAGCGATTTTTTCACCAGCGCAAATTCGATTTCGCCTAAGACGGAATCCAACCTGACCGGTTCGCCGCGGAAGATTTTTTCGTAGAGACCCTTGAGGAAACTGGTAGGATCTCCCGCCCGTTCCACCTGAAACTGCGAATGGATAATCTCCGGATCGAATTCCCCATCCGAAAGCACCATGACACTTTCGATATGGTTGCGCAGTTGTCGCGCATTGCCCTGCCAGTTCACTTTCATAAGCAATTCCATGTAGTGATAGGGAATTACCGGCTTCGAGATTTGTTCGCGCTCACAGAATTCCTCCAAGAAGATGCTCGCGATGAAGGGAATATCTTCCAGCCGTTTTCTCAGCGGCGGTATGCTGATGGGCAGGGTGTTCAAATGGTAGAAGAGATCCTGATGAAACGTCGGTTTTTCGTCATTCTCCTGCAATCCCGATGAGGTGGAGATAATGCGAAAATCATTAGGAATTCGCCGCCCGCCCGAGCGTCGTTCCACATAACCTTCTTCGACGATTTGCAGCAGTTTATGCTGAGCGATTGGAGTAAGTTCATTCGCTTCTTCAAGAAAGACCGTTCCCCCGGCCGCTTCTTCGAATTTACCGGGGCGGTTATAGAAATCGTCTCCATAGAAAACATATTCGACCTGGTCCGGAGTCACCGCTGCACAATTAATGCTGACGAACGGTTTATCTTTTCGCGGGCTGTTATGGTGAATCACACGGGCCACGAGGGACTTGCCTGTCCCTGTTTCCCCGGTGATAAAAACAGCGCTGTCCGAGCTGGTACATTTCCTGATTTTATCCATCAAGTTCTGCATTGCACGGCTGTGAGCAATCAGAGTGCTATAAGCGTAGCGATGTTCCTTGTCATTTTTCGCCATTTTCAGAACCGCTTTGCGTATGGGTTAGGTTGTGGTTAAGGGCTGTATTTTGTATCTCTTTTCCTCGAGAGACTGTTCCTAATGTGTCTGTTTTGTTGGAGCCGGCGCGGGGATTTCGGAGACGGACTTTCCCGCGCGGCGTTTCAAGGAATATCCGCTTCGCAATCGCTTTCGAATTAAAGAAATTCCCGCGAATAAAGCGATCAAAAAAACCAGAGCGACGGCCAACAAGTGGATCAGGAGAAAGAATTTGGGATTCATAGAATATTCCTGCATGTGATAGGAAACGAAGTCTCATAACAAACGTTCCTGCAATCAAAAGCAGTGTGCCCATAGCTGCATACTGCGAAATCGTGAAAATCGAAAAATTCGTCGCATTTGCAAAGTTGTAAAGAATTTCAAAAATCACGAACAGGCTAAACCAAAACATTAACGTATCCACATAAACAGGGGTGGCTCGATCAGATCTTAGTTTAATTACAAAAAAAGTGCCGACAGCCGAAAGGGATAAGAAATTGACGTAAGCGGCATGTATATAAAGGGGTTGGTAATAGAGCAAAGGATTGCTCGCTTGTGGAGCCAGCGCTAAGGCTCGAGGGTCGATGTAATACGGGTAAAAAGCTGCCAGCCAGATCGGCAAAACAATCGCCAGTGTCAGCAGCATTCTTCTCAAAGGAGACCAATCCGCAAAGATGTACCCCATGAGGACATAGACGACTGTCCAACAGACAAAGAGCGGCAGCAACATCGTTGAATAAACGTAAATATCAGACTGCAAATACGGGTTTGAAAAAAGGACAGAAAATATTTGGAGTGAAATGATAATCGTGAAACCTGTGAATAGGAACCACAACTGATAAAAAACGCTCCTGAAATGCTGTTCTCGTCGCAAAACCAGAACAGCCAGGAGCGATAATAAACCATAGAGTACTGTATTTATCAGTGACTCTACGGAGAATCCCGATTTGCCTGCAACAAAGACTGCTGCAAAAGTCAATGCTGCAACAAAAAAGATGTAGATCCGAGCGATCATACGAGGACAGTCTTTCTCATTTCCACCGTCCTCGTTAAGTGCCCGAGATATGCCGAGTTACTTCCTCGGGGGAGGAGGTGGCGGCGGAGGTATCGGATTAAAAGCCGAAATCTCCTGCTGAACAAATTGCTGTTCAGCAGCAATCGGCGGATTTGAACCGTCCGCTAATGCTTGTGTTGTCAGCGCCCATCCGACGCAAAAGAGTACAAAAAGTCCTGCAAAAACAAGCAGCAAGGTGCCTCTCCGCAACATCGCTTGTTCCTCCAATAAATGGATGAAGAAATCTCTTGATTTATTCCCCCGGTCAGGGGGGGTCTGCATTCTTGAACGCAAGATAATACATATCTTCTCAAAATGCAAGAGAAATCGAGAAATATTCGAGACCCATCTGTAGGAACAGAGCGTGTTGAGAGGCAACACTGCAACGAAAATATACCACATAAACCCCCTAAAAGCAAGAGATTTGTTTTGCCTCTTGAAAATTTAAACGCGAATTTAGAGACCCATGAGCTACTTAACCTACCGAATCGGGGGAAAAATGTCCTTGAATTCGGCGAAAGAAATCACTATATTGAATCTAACATGACTCCATCAAAGAAGTTATCGACTCGAGTTTCATCGAGAAACATCAAGGAGAGGCACGTTCTGCTCGTTCGAGCGGCGCCCGATCTTGTTGCCCATGCCTCCTCTCTGAATCATCCAGAGTGGAAGATTAAGGAAATCAAAGCATTACCCTCAAAGGAGAGAGCTTTCCTGACCATAGTAGATGGTCAGAATGTTGAGCTTAAAGAGTTTAATAACAAGAGATTGA
>CBDVDL010000061.1:0-8857 GCA_965372735.1 uncultured Alphaproteobacteria bacterium
TCGATTAAGAGCTCTTCCCTTAGAATCTTGCAGGCAGATTCTGGAATAGGGACATAGTGAGCATGTGCTGTAGGATGGATTCCGTGGGAACACTTCACGATGGATGTTAGATGCTATCTTGGAGACGTCCCGTTTCAGGGAAGCCATCTGTTGCACGGTACGTGTTGTGCATCTGCGTGGATCCCCTTTTTCCTCCCCAGCACTACGACCGTTGGTGGCACGTTTGTAAGGGATGTGGTCCCGAAGATGATACCAGGTGATTGTTAGTTTGTCAGGCGGAATGCGAAATATTTTGGTGTTACCATCAGGCATTCGAAAGAGTCCTTTCCACAACGCATACGCATAAATCCCAAACTGATAATCCGTATCCAAGAACGCCTGATCCGGTGCAAACTTGCTGGTTTTGAAATCGACAAGTTCGTACGATCCATCTTCACGCTGACGTAACTGGTCAATCGTTCCAGTGAATTCTCCAGCGCGACCCAGCTTCACTGTGAACGATGCTTCCACAAGAACAACGTTGGCTTTTTGGTTGTAGTCTTTACTGCGATAACCCTCGACAATGCTGACGGCTTCATCGGTGAGCTTTTCCACTTCAGCATTCCGATCACTTTTCCAATAGACAGGAATACACGCTTCTTCGCTGTGATGTTCTTCATAGTCGAGTAGATCTAGATATGCCTTATGCGGATCAAGACCCCAATCTTGCGAGTGGAGATTTCGAAGAATTGCATGGATCACCGTCCCATGAACCGCGGCAGCATTTCGATATGCCGGTGGAATGCAATCAACATGTCTGCACTGGAACAGCTTCGGGCAAAAGCAGTAATCTTTGATCGTGCTTTGGCGTAATGGGGAGATGTTCATATGCTTTCCTCCATATGTACGAAACCTGTTGTACGGCTTGCAAATCACTCTGTGGAGTGCTATATTGTTGTTGGCTCCATACTGTCTTATGCCATAAATCCCGGCGGCCGTCACGCAATGAACATATCCCGACAAATATACTTCGTAGATAATCCCACTCGTTGCTGGCGTGGGGAATTTAAATTTGATCCGCCTGTGGAAATAGAATCGACCCTGGGGAAAGTGGAGGCAATATACACAGGAATTGATCCCGCTGTGAAAAGAAAGCAATCAACGGGTAGAGCTTGCAAGCCCATTATCAATGCCAATGGCTTACTGCACATTCGAGAGGTGATGCAATCTGGTGAAGCGCTGTCGATAGGTATTCGTACTGGACAGCGATTAGACAACATCGTGTGCGATCCAGCCGATCAACTTCAGATTCTTGCAGCCAAGGAAAGGCTTTTGTACTGGTTCACAGTGGGAAAAGATGGAGTGTTGGAACTTACGGGACAGCTTGTGCGTGACAAAGACGGATTCTTCAGCAAGCTCCATTCGAACTTAAAAGATCCCAGCCTCCGTGCTTATCTGGTGCAACGCTCGCTTGCGGACTCTGAAGTAACTGTAGAAGCGATTAGAAGCACTCCGGATATCATGAACACCCGTGAGGCAGCGGATTATTTGCGGATATCACCATCGACGCTGTATAAGAAATCCCAGTCTGGAGACATCAGACGAACGCGGAACAAAAAATTTCGTCGTGAGGAGCTGGATAGGTACTTGAGAGGGGAGAAAAAGCGCAAATGAACGTCCCGAATGTGCCAAATATGTGCCATGAAATGTGATAATTGGGGTCAAAATCGGATAAAATCGGACACGATTTCGAGTGAAAAACCAGTCGTAATCCCTTTATTTACATATGTATGTTCATGATTTACTTGATTTACCAAAAATTGGGTGCGTAGAATCCCCCCCTCTCCGCAAAGAGGTAACAGGGCTTAGGTATGACAACTTACAGCCCTTTTGTTCTCTATGCAAAACATTTGACTTATTGGCAAACTATACCCTATCCTCACGAGGTCATAGAGGAATGGATAATATAAATTCGGTTGGTATCGTCAATGTTCAAAAAGATATTTATTGTCGCAGGAGTTATTGCATTTGCTTTTGTGATAACAACCATCATTGGTGATATAATGATGAAATCGCAATTGGAAAAAGAGATTGAACAACTTTTTGCGTCATCAAAAAACATATCTGATAAAGTTTATTCTTCACACCAAATCAAAGATCTTCCGAGCCCGGTTCAGAGATATTTTGCGTATTCCTTACAGGAAAACCAACCGTATATCAGTTATGCTCGATTAAAGCACGGAGGTGAATTCAGAACAAAACCTGATAAGAAATGGGTGTCAATTAAAGGACAAGAATATTTCACTGTGCAAAAACCCGGATTTGTCTGGTTCGGTAAAGTTCCATTCGTATCCGCGAAAGATATCTACTGCGATGGCAAAGGAAATCTTAAAGTCAGATTATTATCTACGATAAAACTCGTAGACGCCAAAGGAAAAGAGGTTGATCAGGGTGAACTTCTTCGCTGGTTAGCAGAAGCCCCTTGGTTTCCCGCAGCGCTATTGCCGTCAGAGAAGCTGAAATGGGAACCAATAGATAGTAGTTCTGCGAAAGTAATTCTTTCCGATAGAGCTATTACCGTTGAGGGAATATTTCATTTCAATGCCCAAGGGCAAATCACTCGATTTGATGCAAAAAGATACAAGGACAATTGTTTGGAAAATTGGACTGGTCATTATAGCGATTATAAAGAAGTCGACGGAATGCAAATTCCTTTCTATGTGGAAGTCGTTTGGAATCTTGAAACCGGTGATTTTTGTTACGCAAAATTTAATATAACTGAAATTGATTTTAACATCCCCAAAAAATACAATTGAAAGAATTTGTCGCCAAGGAAAAACTTGAAATCGTCCTCTCTGTTTCCACTTCAAGGCGAGGCGGGTAGAAGGTACATTTGGAGGGAATTCCACCCACCGAGCTTAAATGCGATTTCGGTTTGGTATTTTCAAATAGATACCGCAAACATTTCAATCTCTAATCTTAACGAAACAGCATATGATGGAAACCAAAGAGAGCAAGAAGAGATTATTACCTCCAGCATACCTTCAAATCTGCCTCGTGCTGGCAATCGGTTTGCATTTCGTTTTGCCTATAATTCAGTTAATCCATTCTCCATATAGATATGGCGGGATTCTTCTGATTGGACTTGGGTTTTGGCTCAATATCTGGGCAGATGGGATATTCAAAAAAAGAAAAACGGCAGTTAAGCCCTTTGAGAAATCGTCCGCTCTGATTTTAGATGGGCCGTTTCGATTCAGTCGCCATCCGATGTATTTGGGTATGGTCGTCGGCCTTCTGGGTGTGGCGGTTATTCTTGGCTCATTAGTCACTTTTTTTGTGCCTGTTCTTTTCTTCATAGCAATGAGCATAGCTTTCATTCCTTATGAAGAGAAGGCAATGGAAGAGACCTTTGGGAAGGAATACTTAGATTATAAGGCCCGTGTCAGGTGCTGGATATAGGCCAAACGAATAAAATCGAATAGGTGGGAATTCGCCGCTAAAATGAGTACAATCCCGAACGAATTTTTCTCCGCAAAGATACAAATGTATCTCCTCCTTTCGAAGGCTTTAAAATCCGATTTCTTATGTTTAAATCGGATTTTTTGGTGTGGCCTATCATTCTGACGGAAATAGGCTATGTTTGAATTCCTCTTTGGATATACCTAATCAATGCTGTGCTGCTGATTCGTGTCGACAATTTGTAGGGCGCGGGTCTGCGACCCGTCCTTCAAATGACCGAAGCCGGGCTTGCCAAAATCAAGGAAGCCATTAAAATGCCGACACAGAACAAGAAGCTGGGGATGAAATAGAGACGCTTCTCTTCGTGATGATGTTTGTTTCAAGAAAATGATGCAAAAGCTTTTACCTGAATGGGATGGTGTTGTCGTGGCGCTTTCCGAAAAGCAGCACGGCGGGATGTCTTTCAATCGTCATAGGGTTGATGAAGTCGTTCGGAATCGCCGACGCTTTTTAGCTGAATGGAGTTTGGAACTCTCCGATTGCGTCTCGTGTGAACTGGCACACGGAGCCATAGTTGCCCGAGTCAGTGCAACGGATAGAGGGCGCGGCGCGGCTTCCCCTGACAACGCCATCGCAGAAACCGACGCGCTGATAACATCAGAGCCGGAACTGATTCTGACGACCACGCACGCCGACTGCGCGCCGATTTACTACTTCGATAAATCGCAGCGGATAGTGGGTTTGGCTCATGCCGGTTGGCGCGGAATTTTGGCCGGGTTGCCGGGGAATGTCGTCCGGGCATTCGGCAGCGAACCGGAACAGCTAAAAATCGCCATCGGCCCGACGATTTGCTCTCATCATTATCCGGTCGAAAAAGATGTCGCCGACGCGTTCGCCGAACGTTTCGGTGAAGACGTGCTCGCGCAAAAAAAAAGTCAGACTCATCTGCATCTTGTTTATGCGATTCGTTTGGACTTAACCGCCGCCGGAGTTCCTGCGTCGAATATCGAAATGCCGAAAGCGTGTACCTATTGCGAACCCGCGCTCAGCAGTTGGCGGCGAGATAGAGATGATGTCAAACCCATGCTCGCGCTTATTGTTTTGAGGTCTTAGCTGATGTCTGCAAACACGAAGAAAATAATTTATGACGCGTTCGTTTTAGCGAATGGTGCTCCGCCACCGAAAGCGTGCCTGCGTGCGCTGTGCGAAAGCTCGCGGCATGTGGTCGCGCTCGATGGCGCAACGGAGCGACTCATTGCGATGGGTATTTGGCCGGACGTGATTGTCGGAGACCTCGATTCGATTTCAGCTTCCACACTGAAACGGGCAACCCGGCGAAATGTAAGAATTGTGCGCGTCACCGAACAGGAAACATCCGACTTGGAAAAGGGCTTGCGATTCTGTCAGCGGCGAGGATGGAAGCGGATTGTTGTTTCCGGATTTATGGGGCCGCGTTTGGACCACAGTATAAACGCGCTCGGCGTCTTTACGAAATTCCCGAAATTGATATTGACGCTGATGACATCTCAATCCATCGGAAGAGTCGTGCAGGGCAGGCGCGTTTTGACTTGCTCTATGCAGCCCGGTTTGCAGATGTCTATTATGCCCCTCCCTGAAGCGCGAGGAGTCACGCTTGCCGGCGTCAAATGGCCCCTGAAGAATCGCACGTTAAAGCTAAGCGGCAAAATCAGCCTCAGCAACGAAGCTATAAGCTCTGTCGTAACCCTGCGCCAAACTTCCGGTTGCAGCATCTTCATCACCCACCGCCGCCGCAATCAGATTTTTCTTGACTGCAACACCTGACATCCGACACATCTCCACGAAAAGAAAAACCCGACGCATTAGCCGGGTTTTTTTATGTCTCTACTGCGGTGTTGTCCACCAGTACTGGTGGATTGCAGCCGACCCCAGCGCACTGCCGTGCGGCACTACCAGATTGTTTGCCGCCGCGAGTGGATGTCCCCACCCCTCGCGCCATGTCTCGCCGAGGCAGATCCCCTGATCTGTCCGCAATGTTCACCTGCCGTTGTAAATCTGGTATTACCTATCAACGAACTATCGAGCTGAACCCGGCTCGGCGGGGTCTTTACCGAGGACGCATGCCGCGGCGGGTATTTCGGCAGGGTCGGGGGACCCTATATACTCAACAAGGGGCTTCAGCCCCTTGTTGTTTATGTATCGCGAGGGGTGGGGACATCCACTCGCAGCGAGTTTATACGCCCTAAAAAAGTGCTTGACAATGAAGGATTTTGTTTGTATATTACTACTTGAGAATGATTATTATTATCATTTTATGACATCATTGTGAATAAGGAAGCGGGTAAGGTATTGTCAAATAAAACCTTAAGGATGACGCGGCAGAGACAGATTATTTTGGAAGAGCTGCAAAAGGATTATTCCCATCCGACGGCGAGCGTCGTTTATCAGAAGGTTCGGCGCCGGCTGCCGCAAATCAGTTTGGGCACCGTTTATCGCAACCTCGAAGTCCTGAGTGAACAGGGTCTGATAAAAAAACTGGAACTCTCCGGAACGCAAAAGCGATTCGATGGGACGCTGTCCGAACATTATCATGTACGCTGTTTTAAGTGCGGACGAATCAGCGATGTCAGCATGAAGACCCTCACAGCGCTTGACGAGAAACTCAGCGAAATATGTGATTACGAAATCATCGGACATCGGTTGGAATTTATCGGCCTCTGCCCGAAATGCAAAAAGGCTAAGAAACGCGCACGCAAAACCAAAACAACGACACCCATACCACCCGGAAATATTTCTTAAGCGAAAGGAGAAACAACATGGGTAAGCTAAAAGGAACACAAACAGAAAAAAACCTACTGACCGCTTTTACCGGTGAATCGCAGGCACGCAACCGCTACACGTATTTTGCCAGTCAGGCGAAAAAGGAAGGCCTCGTGCAGATGGCGGCTATCTTTGAAGAAACCGCAAATCAGGAGCGGGAACATGCGAAGCGCCTGTTCAAGTTTTTGGAAGGCGGAGAACTGGAAGTCTGTGCCGGTTTCCCGGCAGGTGTTATCGGCACGACACTGGAAAATTTGAAAGCCGGCGCGGCGGGTGAACATTACGAATACACCGAGATGTATCCCGGCTTCGCGAAAATCGCTCGCGAAGAAGGATTTGCAAATATTGCGAAAGCGTTTGAAGCTATCGCGGTCGCCGAAAAGCAGCATGAGAAACGTTACAATGATTTAGCTTCGAATTTGGAAGCCGGACGCGTGTTCAAACGGAACGGCAAGATTGTTTGGCGCTGTATAAACTGCGGCTATTTGCATGAAGGCGAAGAAGCGCCGAGTGTTTGCCCGGCGTGCGCGCATCCGCAAGCTTATTTTGAACTCTTAGGCGAGAACTGGTAATCTTAAAGGAGCGAAGCATGAAAACGTTCGGTTCCACAGACGAAATCTTGGATTTTGCCATCGAACGAGAAGAAGAAGCCGCGGCGTTCTATCGAAGCCTGACGGACAAAGCGAAATGGCCCTGGATGACGGACACGTTCGAGGAGTTCGCTCGCGAAGAAGACCGCCATAAAGCGAAGCTTATCGGAATCAAAAAGGGCAACCTTCTGATAAACGCTGCCGAGAAGGTTACTGACCTTAAAATCGGAGACTATCTCGCTGACCCTGAACCCAGCGGAGAACTCGATTATCAGAATGTTCTCATTCTTGCTATGAAGAGAGAGAAGAAAGCGTTTAAACTCTACTCTGATTTGGCCGCGATGATTGAGGATGCCAATTTGCGCGAGGTCTTTCTGTCCCTCGCCCAAGAGGAAGCCAAGCATAAGCTCCGCTTCGAACTTGAGTACGACGAACACATTTTAACCGAGAATTAGAGGAGATAACTTTGAACGAGAGAACCGGGATCATCCTGATGAAAGGAAATCCGTTAACCCTCGTCGGCAACGAGGTAAGTGTTGGAGACAAAGCGCCGGATTTTGAAGTCCTTGCTAATGATATGACGCCGATTCGTCTTTCATTCCTGAAAGGAAAAATCGGCATCCTGACCAGCGTTCCATCGCTTGACACGGCCGTCTGCGATACGGAGACGCGCAAGTTCAACGAAGCCGCGTCCCAATTGGGCAGTGATGTCATTGTACTCACGGTCAGTATGGATTTACCGTTCGCTCAGAAGCGCTGGTGCGCCGCGGCGGGAGTGGAACGCGTCATTACGGCATCCGATCACCGCGATGCTTCCTTCGGTACGTCCTACGGCGTGCTCATCAAGGAGCTGCGTCTGCTGGCAAGAACCATATTTGTGGTTGACAAAAAAGGTATCGTTCGATACATTCAGTATGTGAAAGAGACAACAAACGAACCTGACTATGAAGCGGTTCTGGACGCTGTGCGCAAGCTGGCCTGAGCTTGATTCACTCGGGACCACCCGGAGAAAAGAACAAAATATCCGAATTGAAAAATCGTAACAAGGAGAAAATAATGACCCAGAGAATGCAAGTCTATAAATGTGACGTCTGCGGAAATATCGTGGAAGTGCTCCACGAAGGCGGTGGGAAACTCGTCTGCTGCAATCAGCCGATGAAGCTCTTTGCCGAGAATTCTGTTGATGCCGCTAAGGAAAAACACGTGCCTGTCATCGAGAAAACCGCTGACGGCATCAAAGTCAGCGTGGGAAGCGTCGCGCATCCGATGGAAGCCAAACACTACATCGAATGGATCGAGCTTATAGCTGACGGAAAAATCTACCGGCACTATTTGAAGCCCGGAGATACACCTGTAGCCGTGTTCCCTGTCACGGCGGAGAAAGTCTTCGCACGGGAGTATTGCAACCTTCACGGCTTGTGGAAAGGAGAATAATACCCATGATAAACAAGAAAATGCAGCAGGCTCTTAACGAGCAAATCAACCACGAAATAGGCTCGGCCTATTTATATCTCTCGATGGCCGCTTATTTCGGCTCCACCGGATTTGACGGCATGGCTCAATGGATGCACACGCAAGCCCACGAAGAGTACGCACATGCGATGAAGTTTTTTAATCATATTCTGGAACGCGACGGCAAGGTCGAATTGCTGGAATTGACCAAGCCCAAAACCAAATGGGCGACGCCGTTGGCTGTTTTTCAAGATACATACAAGCATGAGAAATTCATCTCTTCCAAAATTCACGCATTAGTCGAACTCGCTTCGAAAGAGAAAGATCACGCGGCAGGAATCCTCCTGCAGTGGTTCGTGACAGAACAGGTGGAAGAAGAAGCGACCGCTTCAAAAATTTTGCAGATGCTGGAGCGAGTCGGCGATTCCGGAAACGGCATGTTCATGCTGGACAGGGAGCTTGGAACACGGACGATGACAACGGGAACGGAGGAGAAGTGACGATTGAAGAGATACGCGCCTTCTATCTGGAACTCGCCGACTGGGAAACCGGTCGCTATCCCGCGCTGCTAATTCAAC
>CBDVDL010000062.1:0-8839 GCA_965372735.1 uncultured Alphaproteobacteria bacterium
ACATACGGAAACCTCACCACCACGAGTGTCAAACGAATTCTGAAGCGCTATATGAAGGAGAACGGAAAATGACCAAAGCCATCGTAGGTCTGGGAACCTGCGGGATTGCCGCGGGCGCCGAAGCCGTCCTCAAGTCGCTGAAGAAAAAAGCAGACAAGCTGAAGCTTGACCTCCCGATTTCCATCACCGGCTGTATCGGTATGTGCTATCGGGAACCGCTGGTAGAATTCCGCACCGACACAGGAGAGCGCTTCATCTACGGCCCTGTCACCGAAAAGAAAATCGATAAATTGCTCAGCCAGCACATCGTGGAAGGAAAACCTGTCGAAGAATGGCTGGTCTGGACGAACAACGGTCTTGGCTCGGAAAAACAATTCCTCAAACATCAAGTGCGTATCGTCCTTCGCAATTGCGGCCTCATCAATCCGGAATCGATTGATGACTACATCGCTCAGGACGGCTACAAAGGACTGGAAAAAGCCTTAAAAGAACTCTCGCCGGACGCCCTCATCAATCTCATGATTGAATCGGGATTGCGAGGTCGCGGGGGAGCAGGCTTTCCGACTGGGATGAAATGGCGATTCACACGCATGTCTGAGGGTGACCGCAAATTCGTCATCTGCAATGCCGATGAAGGAGACCCCGGAGCGTTCATGGATCGCAGCATCTTGGAAGGAGATCCCCACTCCGTGCTCGAAGGGATGCTCATCGCCGGCTGCGCCATCGGAGCACACGAAGGGTATATCTACGCACGCGCCGAGTACCCGAAAGCAATTGAACGACTTCGCATCGCCATCGGTCAGGCCGAAGAAAAAGGCTTTTTAGGCGAGAAAATCCTCGGAACGGATTTCCATTTCAAAGTCAAAATTAAAGAAGGGGCGGGCGCGTTTGTCTGCGGAGAAGAAACCGCGCTTATGAGGTCTATTGAAGGCCAGCGAGGGATGCCGCGAATTCGTCCTCCTTTCCCCGCGGTTAAAGGACTCTGGGATTGCCCGACCAATATCAATAATGTCGAAACATTCGCTAATGTCGGCTGGATCGTAATAAACGGCGCGGAAGCGTTCAACCGCTACGGCACCGACCGTTCCAAAGGCACGAAGGTCTTCGCGCTCGCAGGCAAAATTAAGCGCGGCGGCATGGTGGAAGTTCCGATGGGTGTCACGATACGCGATATTATCTACGACATCTGCGATGGCATCAAAAACGACCGCACCTTTAAAGCGGTGCAAATCGGCGGCCCTTCCGGAGGCTGCATTCCCACCCAGCTTCAAGACACCATCATCGATTACGATTCGATTAGCCGCACCGGCGCGATTATGGGTTCGGGCGGTATGGTGGTCATGGATGAAACAACCTGCATGGTGGATGTCGCCAAATTCTTCCTCGACTTTACTCAGCGCGAATCCTGCGGTAAATGCACCTTCTGCCGAATCGGCACCAAGCGCATGCTGGAAATCCTGACGCGCATCACGGAAGGCAACGGCAAACCCAGTGATTTGGACACACTGGAAGATTTATCTCATAAAATCATCGAGAATTCGCTTTGCGGTCTCGGTCAAACCGCTCCGAATCCCGTGCTTACCACGCTCAAATATTTCCGCGGCGAATATGAAGCGCATATCTTGAGCAAGAAATGCCCTGCGCATGCCTGCAAAGCGCTGATTACCTATACGATTCTTGAGGGCCCGTGCGACGGTTGTACCGCCTGTGCGAAGATTTGTCCGGTGAAATGCATCAGCGGCGTCAAAGGAGAACTGCACATCATTGATCAAGAAACCTGTACGAAATGCGGCGAATGCTTCCGCATCTGCACCCGCGATGCGATTCTGGTAGATTAAATTCTGGAGCAACAAGCTCCCTGCAAATTCTTGGAAAGGATAAAAAGCTCATGCCTTTGGTTAAGGTCGAAATAGACGGAAAGCGGATGCTGGTGGAAGCTGGCTCGACGATTCTCGATGTGGCGCGTCGGGCGGGTATTGACATTCCCACCCTCTGCCACGACGACCAGCTCGAACCCTTTTCTTCCTGCTTCCTGTGCGTCGTCAAGGTCAAAGACAAGCGCGGCCATGTCCCCGCCTGTTCGACGAAAGTCACCGACCGCATGGTCATCGAAACGAACACACCGGAAATCCGTGAGGCCCGCAAAACCGCCCTGGAGCTCCTGCTGTCCAATCACTATGCCGATTGCGTGGCTCCTTGCCAGCTTGCCTGCCCGGCGGGAGTGGACGTTCAAGGCTATATCGCGCTGATGGCTTTGGGTAAATGGAGCGAAGCAGTTGCGCTGATTAAAGAAACGAATCCGCTTCCGGCGATTTGCGGCAGGGTCTGCACGCGTCCTTGTGAAGTCGCGTGCCGACGGACGATTCTCGATAAAGCCGTGGGAATCGATTACCTCAAACGCTATGCCTCCGATATGGATTTGGAAGGCCAACAGCACTTTATCCCCGATGTCGCACCTCCCAACGGCAAGAGAGTCGCCGTGATTGGAGCGGGGCCTGCCGGTCTTTCGGCGTCATATTTCCTCGCGCAAAAAGGTTATCAGGTGACGATGTTCGAGGCGATGCCTCAAGCGGGAGGGATGCTGCGCTATGGAATCCCTGATTACCGTTTACCCTCCGATATCTTGGATGAAGAAATCAATACGATTCTTGAGCTCGGGGTGGAATTGCGAACCAATATCTTTTTAGGGGAAGATTTCACAATCCGCAGCCTTAAAGAGGAAGGTTTCGAAGCGGTCTTCATGGGCTTGGGCGCATGGAAAAGCAGCCGTCTTGGCCTCGCAGGCGAAGATATGGAGGGCGTCCTCTCCGGCATTGATTTCTTGAAGGACCTTGGACTTCGCAAGCGCATCCGGCTCCACGGCAAAGTCGCCGTGCTCGGTGGAGGAAACACCGCTCTCGACTGCGCACGCTCCGCGATGCGCCTCGGCGCCGACGATGTCCGCATCTATTACCGTCGGACTCGCAAGGAAATGCCGGCTCACGAAATGGAAATTCACGAGGCGGAAATAGAAGGCGTCAAACTCGAGCTCTTAGTTGCTCCGACTCAACTTCTTTCCAAAAACGGCCGAGCTGTGGGTATGGAATGTATCCGAATGGAACTTGGTGAACCGGATTCCAGCGGTCGCCGCCGACCGATTCCGAAACGAGGCACCGAGTTTAAAATAGACTGTGATTTCATTTTCGCCGCCATCGGCCAATCCTCCAAAGTGGATGAACTGCTTGGCGGGCGCATTCCGGATTTCCTGCCTCTGGGAGAGGTTATCGAACTGACGCGCTGGAAAACGATTCGCGTGGATGAACCGACGGGCGAAACGGATGTGGAAGGCGTCTTCGCGGGCGGCGATGTTGTAACCGGCGCAGCGACTGTTATCGAAGCGGTTGCCGCAGGGCGCAAAGCCGCTTACGCAATTGACAACTACCTGACAAAAGATAAAGCGATTCCGGAACCGACGACGTTCGACAGCCGCAAAGACGACTACGGCGAAGTCACTAAAACTGACCTGCGCTATTTAGAGGAAATCCCGCGCCGGAAAATGCCCGCCATCAGCCCCGATGAACGCGAAAACAATTTCGTTGAAGTGGAATTAGGTTTTGAAGCTGACGATGTGCGCCGGGAAGTTCATCGCTGTCTGGAATGCGGCTGTTCGGCGGCTTTCACCTGTGATTTGCGCGCGTATGCCAACGAATATCATGTGGATATCCGCAACTTCCGCGGCGAAGGAAAAAAGTATGCTCTGGATCGCACGCATCCCCTGATTGAGCTTGATCCCAATAAATGTATTCTCTGTGGGCGATGCGTACGCATGTGCACCGAAGTTCTCGGCATTGCGGCGCTTGGATTCATCAATCGAGGATTCGATACGATTGTCCGGCCAGCTATGGGGAACTCTCTGCTCGACACGGACTGCATTTCCTGCGGGCTTTGTGTGGCGACCTGCCCGACTGCAGCGATTGCCGCTAAACTTCCGCTGGCGAAACCAGGCCCTTGGGAAACCCGGATAACTCCAACCGTCTGCAGCTACTGCGGCGTGGGCTGTCGGCTCGAACTCCATACGCGTGGCGATATTCTTATCAAAGTTGACCGAGGGCACAACAATCGGCTCACCTACGGCAATCACTGCATCAAGGGACGTTTCGGCTACGAATTCATTCTTTCCGATAATCGCATGTTAAAACCGATGGTCAGAGCGGGACGGAACCTGCAGGAAACCGATTGGGACGACGCCCTCAGCCATATCGCGCGGCGCTCGAACAGCCGCCGATATTAAAGTTTTCCAGAATATGGCGAAAGTTATCGGCGCGAAAATCCTCTCCCTGACCGAGCAAAACAACTCGCAAGGGTTGCTCGACATGGGCGCATATCAAGCATGGTATCCGGGCTATCGTCCGATTGACAGCGAAGATATCGTCGAGGAATTCGAAAAAGGATGGTGCGTCGCCTTAAGAAACCTGCCGACGAAACCCGCCGATATTCTGGAACTTCTGAAAAATAAAACTATCAAAGCCGCCCTGATTATCGGCGAAGATCCTCTTTCGATGGATGAGCTTCCCAAAGAAATCAAGAACGGCCTCTTCGGATTGGAATTTTTAATCACGGCAGATCTTTTCTTTACGGAAACGGCAAAAATTTCCGGCGCCGTTCTCCCGCTGTGCCCTCATGCGGAGACCAGCGGCACGTTCACGAACTCCGAACGCCGCGTTCAACGGCTCGAACAGGGAATGCCATCACGCACGGGCTTTGAAAACTGGGAGATTATCGCCAAACTCGCTGACTATATGGGGCTGCGATTCCGAATGAACTACACAAACACCGAGGACATCTTCGAGGAAATTCGCCAGATGGTGCCCATATACCGCGATGTTGTCGTGAACAGTCAGGAACCGGATGGGCTGTGGAATCTCGAACGCTTCCCGCTCAAACTTGAAAAATACCGCTTCGCCACGCGGGCTATCCGATTGCAGCCGGTGAAAGCGACCATCGTGCCGACCCTCTATTTCAACCAGATCGAACGCCGCTTCAATGAACGAATGAAGAAACTCTTTGAAGCCTCGCCGGAAAAGATTCCAGAACCGGCTCAGGTCTGATAATTCGACACTTCATCTACTCAAAAACCCTCGAGGAAAATGCCGAGCAAATTCAAATCGCGGACGTCGTGGCGTGAGAAATTAGAGAAAGAGCAAGAACCAAGAATCGTTGATATCACGCCGAAGATGCAGAAAACTTGGGGCAAAGGGAGCACCGAAAGTCAAGAATTTTGAGAAATACCTACTGAGTCTGTAACATCTAAATTAAAGGAAAACAAACAATGATCACTGTTTTAGTCGCTCTAATTTCTGTAGGAGGCACACTGCTTGGAGTTTGGCTAACTCAAAAACACCAGTCGAAGCAACGAGAGTCAGAGGAAAGAAGATGGTATGCAGACCATTTTCTTACTCGAAAACTTGATACACTACAAAACTTATACGGTGCTCTCGTAGACTGCGACGCCACTGTAACTTTCTATGGGAATTATCCTCCCTCGACTTTTCAAGAATACAGGGATCAAGTGCAATATAAGAAAGTGGCGTATGAACGGGCTATAGCAATGGCTTCTCTTTATCTCGATGATGAGGCTAAGAATACAATGTATGAAGCAATGGGAGAATTTAGGAAAGCAACTATGGCCATATGGCTGAATCTTCCAGAAGGTGAATGTCCAGTGAATAAAAACTCATACCAGCCCAAAAGGAGAAACATTGATTGGGAAAAACTGAAAAAGGCGGTTGAAAATGCAGAAGCTTGTCTAAGGGATATGCTCAATCCAAAAGTACTTAAACACATCAAAGAAATCGAATGATCTGGCAATCTTCACTTAGCAGGAACATTAAAATCGACTTGCTAATACGTCGGCAGGCTAGCTTTCATAGGCGCCGATATCCGGATTTATTGAGCTTGGCTGGGACGTCAGACACGTGCCGCGGTGGAGTTATCCTATAGGTTATTCTTGAGATATATTATAATCCCATCAGATAGGAGTCAAAGCATGCGTATGATTTTTTTTGTCTCGTGGTCCATCACTCTTATCTGCCTGTCCTTTCTGTTGTGGGGCTGCATAGGCGATGACAACGGCGGAGAGCCACTACCAGAATGGATCAAGCTCAATAGCGGAACCACAATTCAACTCCGTGGAGTCTCTTTTATAGACGCGAATAACGGCTGGGTGGTCGGAGGTTCGTTTATTAATGGCTCAGTAATTCTGCACACGACAAATGGCGGTGATAGTTGGATGCATCAGAGTAGCGGTATAGCCAACTATTTGAAAAGCGTAGCTTTTGTGGACACGAACAACGGCTGGGCGGTAGGGGGCTATGATGCCACCACCATCCTGCACACAACGAACGGCGGCAGTACTTGGACGGAGCAGAGTAGCGGAAGCGAAAATTGGCTCTCTGACGTGGCCTTTGTGAATGCGAACAACGGCTGGGCGGTCGGCGGTTCGTGGTTCGAAGGCTCCATAATCCTGCATACGACTGACGGAGGCGATAGTTGGATGGAGAAGAGAACCGCCAATAATTTGGAAGGCGTAGCTTTTGTGGACGAAAACAACGGCTGGGCCGTAGGTTGGGAGGGGACAATTGTACACACGACAAACGGCGGCGGTACTTGGACAGCGCAAAGCAGCGGAACTGTGAACAGGCTTGATGGCGTGACCTTTGTAGACGCGAACAATGGCTGGATCGTCGGCTTAGCCGGAGAGATTCTACACACGACGGACGGAGGAGATAGTTGGACTGCGCAGACCAGTGGAACCACTAGCTGGCTCACTGGTGTGACCTTTGTAGATACGAACAATGGCTGGCTGGTCGGCAGCTGTATAATTCTGCACACGACAGACGGCGGTGGTAGTTGGATGCGGCAGAGTAGCGGAATCCTTTATCAGCTGAACGACGTAGCTATTGTGGACACAAACCATGGCTGGGCGGTTGGCGAATCAGGAACCATTCTTCGGTATTTCAATCCATAGATTCACTCACATAGTCAAGGATTTTGAAAAGCAGTTGATGAATCTCTAATCTCATCCACCGCGGCATGCGTCCCGCGTGCCCGGAACAGATTGATTTAACCTCTCTATGAATGAAAGCAACAACATGAAGCTTTTTCTGATTGACGGTTCCGCGCAGGTTTATCGCGCGCATTTCGCCTTCTCGAAAGTCTCGCTTCGAACAAAATCAGGCGAACCGACCAGCGCGATTTACGGCTTCCTCCTGATGCTTTTCACGCTTCTGAAACGCGAACAACCCACCCACCTCGCGATTGCTTTCGACCGGCCTGAGCCCACGTTCCGCCACAAACTTTATGTGGAATACAAAGCAACCCGCGAGAAGATGCCCGATGAATTAGTCGCTCAGTTGCCAAAGCTTAAAGAAATCCTGCAGGTCATGGGTCTTCCTGTACTGGAAAAACCCGGCTGGGAAGCGGATGACATTCTCGGAACGCTGGCGAAAACGGGTCATGGCGAGGGATTTGAGGTCTTCCTTGTTTCCGGAGATAAGGATTTTCAGCAATTAGTGACCGACGGCATCAGCTTGTACACTCCGAAAAAAGACGACGCGCAAATTGTGGATGTCGCTGGAGTCGAGAAGAATTTCGGCGTGCCTCCCGAAAAAGTCTGCGATGTGTTGGGACTCATGGGAGATACTTCAGATAACGTGCCGGGAGTCGGCGGGATTGGGCCGAAAACCGCTTCTGAACTCATTCGAACCTACGGCTCGCTTGAAGCCGCGCTCGAAAAAGCCGACGAAGTTTCCAAGCCGTCCGTGCGCAAAGCGTTGCTACGCGACAAAGCTCAAGCGCTGCTGTCGAAAACACTCGTGACGATTGACACGAATGCTCCGGTTGACTTCTCCAGGGAAGCCTTCCTCCTCAAGCCTTTCGATGCTCCCGAACTTGAAAATATCATACGCGAGTTTGAATTCTTCAGCCTCCTGAAATTCCTGCCGGAAAAACCCAGGAAAAAAACGAAGCGAGACTACCGGACTGTCATTGAAATCGATGAGTTACAGAAGTTGCTGGACAACTGGCGACAGGAAAAAAGACAAGTCTCTATTGATCTTGAAACCAGCAGTATTGACGCGATGCAGGCCGAACTTGTGGGGGCATCTTTTGCCGCAGAAGAAGGAGAAGCATTCTTTGTTCCGATTTCCGAACTTCGCGGTGAACAGGCAAACCGCCGCGAATTTGCGCGTTTCGGCAAAGCTCCAGAGTCGCGCGTGTCAGCTTTTTTGTCCGTGGCCGCTCCTTTCTACGAGGATGCCATTGTTCCAAAAACAGGTCAGAACTTGAAGTATGACGCGCTCGTGCTTCGATGTTACGGCGTTGACGTTCGGGGAATCGCTTTCGATACGCTGCTGGCCGCATCTCTGCTCGATCCGGGAGCCCGGCAGCTCTCGATTGATGTTCTGACGCCGAAATATCTGCAACTGGACAAGATTCCGACCTCCAAGCTTATCGGCAAAGGCAAGCGGCAGAAATCCATGTTCGATGTCGAGACCTCTCAGTTGACCGAATATGCTTGCGAAGATGCCGATTACGCTTTGCGGCTGACCCGAAAGCTTGATACACTCTTGAAAGAGGAGAAGCTTGACGGGATTCTGCAGACGATTGAATTGCCTCTTTTGCCGGTGCTTATCGAAATGGAATACACCGGCGTTCGGCTCGATTTGGACCTGCTACATGACATGTCGAAGGAACTCGAACGAGATTTGAATCGCCTCGAAGAAGAATGCTATTCGCTGGCAGAGTGCCGCTTCAATTTGAATTCACCGAAACAATTAGCGGAAGTCCTGTTCGATAAACT
>CBDVDL010000063.1:0-8825 GCA_965372735.1 uncultured Alphaproteobacteria bacterium
AGCTCCATCTGCAACTTCGGAACGGTATCCATCCCCGCAGATTTACCTCAGATTGCCCAAAATTGTTTTATCATTCAAAGAAAACAGTATGTACCCAAAAACTGGCAAGAAGGGAAAACATTTCTTGACAAACTAAAGAAAAGCTTCTATATTGAATTATCTGATACTGTGACTGTAAGTGCTTGTTTCATTGTGTTTTTTCAGCAGAAAGAGATTCCAGACTCAAGAGGTCTGGAAAAGGGATTACGTTTTGGGTCAGAGATACTTCGAGAAGAAAACAGTGGAGAACGTTATGAAAAGCAGATTTCTTTTTGGGTTACTTGTGATATTAATTGCAAATTTGCCGCTGGCGATGTCAGCGATGATTTCGCAGGATTATGTTTTCGAGTCGCCGGTCATCACAGAAATTGATGGCGAGCATTGGATTGCGATGAAAGATTGCCGCCCCGGAGGAATCCCGGGGACACCGGTATTGCCTTCGTACGGCGTGAGATTGTTGCTGCCCCCCGGTGAAGGGATTGCGTCCGTCCGGGTGATCCCCGGCGAGCGCCAGTCTTTGGGCACCGGTTATCAAATTCCACCGAATCAGGCTCAGGTGCCGCTGAGTTTTTCCGGAACCTTCGAGGCGATTCCGGCGGATCCGGCGATTTACGGCGCCAGTCGCGCCTATCCCTATGAGCTGAACACTCAGTCATTCACGCAAGGCTATTGTGGACATACGATTGCATTCATGACCATCAGCCCCGTCAGCTACAACCCGGTAACCGGAGAAGTCTGGTGGGATGCATCGCTGCGGGTGGAGCTCGAAACGGCTCCTGAACCCGAAGCGGCTACAAGGCTGCAGACGCTCTATCGGACAAATGCGCGTATTCTGAAGAACCTCGAGCAATGGGTGGACAACATTGAAATCGCCGGTCTTTATCCGGCGGTGATTCAGGACAGGGATGAAGAGTGGGACATGGTGATTATCACCAATGAAGCCTTAGAGCCCAGCTTCCAAGTTTTGGAGGATTTCAAAAATCGGCGAGGAATTCGCACACGTATCGAAACAACCGAATGGATTTATGCCAATTATACAGGTACGGACAATCAGGATAAAATCCGTAATTACATCATCGACGCCTACAACAACTGGGGTATCCAGTACGCGCTTTTAGGCGGCGATGGAGACGAGAGCGGCGGCAGTCTGATTATCCCGCATCGCGGTGTCTATGCCACCACACACTATTCCCTTCGGACTACAGATTACAACTTGCCGTGTGACCTTTACTACGGAGGTCTTGACGGCAACTGGAATTCAGACGGGGATGGGCAGTATGGCGAGGAAGTCCCCGAAGAAGCCGACTTTATCGCGGAAGTGCACATCGGTCGTGCGTCTGTGGACAATGCGACGGAAGCAGGTTACTTCGTCAACAAGCAGATCATGTATCAGCAGTCGCCGGTCGTGAATGATTGTGACGATGTGCTCTTTGCAGGCGAACTTCTTTGGGATGATGTTTCCGGTGTCTGGACGTTCGGGAGGCAGTATATCGAAGAGGTGCGTTGGGGGTCATCGAATCACGGTTACACGACGGTGGGCATGGACAACCCGGCCACCGCCGATACGCTTTATGACCAATACACGTTCTATCCCGGCGAATGGTCAGGAAATGGGAATCTGAGACCCAAATTGAATAACGGCTGCAATTTCCTCAATCATCTGGGACACTGCAATGAGACCTATATGGGCCGGTTTTACAATTCGGACATCACCGACGCAAACCTGACCAATGATGGGGTGAATCACAATTTCTATGTCATTTACAGTCAGGGATGTTTACCGGGTTCGTTTGAATACAACGACTGCATCGCCGAGACCTGGACCGGCGGTATTGCTCACGGAGCCGTGGCGATTGTGTGCAACTCCCGCTATGGCTGGGGGTATCATGAATCTACACGGGGCTCCTCCAATTATTTCCACCGTGAATTTGTGGACGCGATGTACGGCGAGGACATCTATCACATTGCCTACGCCAACGACGATTCAAAGGAGGATTGTCTGCCATGGATTACCAGTGATGATATGGCGAATCGTTGGTGCGCTTTAGAGCTGAACGTTTTCGGAGATCCGGAACTGGATATCTGGACGGCTGACCCTGTGGCGCTGTTGCCCAGTTATGATCCCGCCTACGTCATTGGTACGGGGACGTTCGATGTGGATGCGGGCGTGGAAGGCGCGCTTGTCGCTTGCAATTTCGGCGGTGAATTAATCGGGCGAGGCTACACCGGTCCGAGCGGGCAAGTAATCATCACCCTCAACCCAGCTCCGACGGAACCCGGCGATATGGAAGTGGTGATTACGGCGCATAACTATTTGGAATATTCCGGCACGGTTTCGGTTATCCCTCCTTCGGGACCTTATATCGTTTACGATACCCATACTATCAATGATTCGGAAGGCAATAACGATGGCTTGCTTGATTTCGCGGAAGATGTGTATTTGAGCGTTACCGTTGAGAATGTCGGCGTTGAAGCCGCGTTGGGTGTACAGTGTATCATTTCAACAAGCGATCCTTATGTAACGATTATCGATAACACAGCTGCTTACGGAGACATTCCGGCAAGCACGACAAAGACGATTCAGGATGGTTTTGAAATCTCTGCGGATGCGTCAATCCCTGATGAGCATATCGTTTTGTTCACACTCACATCGACGGACGGAGATTCGATATGGACGAGTAATTTCACGATAACGGCTCACGCACCCGATGTGACGATTGACCATGTGCAGGTGGTGGATGGAGACAACGGCAGACTGGATGCGGATGAAACCGCAGATATCAATGTCACACTGCAGAATAACGGCAGCGCCGACGTCGCAAATATTCTAACGATTCTCTCCACGCTGGACTCCTATATTACGATCAATGTGAACAGCGACAACTTGACTTCTCTGGGAGCGGATGCATCAGGCGTCGTCACCTTCAATGTTACCACGGACAGTGAAACACCTGTCGGGCATCCGGTTTCCTTCAATGTGGATATCACTGGAGATAACTACGCGACGACTGACCAGTTTTCTCTTACCGTCGGCCTTTCTCTTGAAGATTTCGAGACGGGAGGTTTCACGAACTATCCATGGAATCTGTACGGCCATGCACTATGGACAATCGTTTCAACTGGAGCCTATGAAGGAACTTACTGCGCGAAATCCGGAACTACTTCCGACAACGGCTATTCGGAGATGTCGGTCAATCTTGACGTCGTGGCGGATGGTTCCATTAGTTTTTACTATAAGGTATCTTCAGAAAGCGGCTATGACTTTCTCAGATTCTACATCGATGGAGTGCAGAAGAGCTATTGGTCAGGCGAAGCCGGCTGGGCACAGGCCAGTTTCGCAGTGACAACCGGCAATCATACTTTTGCATGGAGATATACGAAGGACGGGAACACCCTTAGCGGCAGCGACTGCGCGTGGGTGGATTATATCGTCTTTCCGTCTGTTGCCGCAGCGCCTGAGCTTTCCATCGTGAATTGCTACGATTTTGAAAGCGGTGATCAGGGTTGGACGATGGGAGCGCCGGATGATGATGCAACGACCGGTCTATGGGAGCATTCGGATCCCGAAGGAACCTGGAACAGTGATCGCCCCGTACAACCTGCAGACGATCACAGCGATTCGCCCGGTGTCAATTGCTGGGTAACCGATGGCCGAGCGGGAACCGGTATCGGGACATACGATATTGACGGCGGCAAAACCACGCTGTTCTCGCCGATTTGGGATCTTTCCGGCTACGCGAATGCAGCGGTTGAACTTTGGTCATGGTATTCCAACGACGAAGGTTCCGAACCCGGCACGGATTATTTTGTCATGGATGTCTCATCGAACGGCGGAACAGACTGGGTCAATGTGTTGACGACGAACAACGATTGGGAATACTGGCGCAAAGATTTCTTCTTCCTGGATGACTATATCGCACTGACCAGTCAGGTTCAGTTGCGAGTGGTGGCATCTGATGAAGATCCCGGCTCCATTGTCGAAGTCGCTGTGGATGATTTCTGTCTCTATGGTTCTAATCCGCAACCTCCTGAACCGGTGACGGACGTGACGGCATTTGTTTCAGGTTCGGATATCGAACTTTACTGGACAGCTCCGATGGGCGCGACGAGTTACAACGTCTATCGCGTTTCCGACCCATTCGCGACGCCCACTTCCGGTGATCTCATCGGCACTCCCGCCACTCCCGGCTACACGGATGAAAATGTCTTGCTGACCGAAGAGAAAGCGTTCTACGTGATTGTTGAGGTGAATTAACAGACGCTGGACATCAGAGTATAATAAGAAACGGGACAGGCGTTTGCCTGCCCCGTTTTTTATTACGGGGAAGATTTAGAAGGTAGTTTTGTTTTTTACCGGAAAATGTTTACTTGAAATGAAGAACCCCGCATAAAAACACGGGGCATAAAAACTGAAATCTCTAAAATGGGATTTATGATGTTTTTGACGTACTCGCCCAGCCGTCATGCAATTGCCGGAGCCATTCGTCTTCGCTTGATTCCTCGACGGAGTTCTTATGGACGATTCTGACTTTCGGATTCGGGGTGCGCGTCTGATTTTTTATCCAGCCGTCGAAGATGTCCATGTGCTGGATAAGCGGGTCTGTAAATGAATTCCAAGGGGTCAAAGGCGATTCCTTTCACGGATTGCTTTTCTTATAGTACTGTAAATGCGGAACTTAATCATCAAACACATTTCAGCAAACGCCAATATAACAAACCCAGCCCTTTTTTGCAAACGGCCTTCGGCAACTGGATGGGTCTTCGATATTCTATATGTCGTCCGCGACCGGAGGTCGCGGGTAGTATACAAGGTTGGAGTGCGCTCTATTCCGGGCACGCGGGACGCATGCCGCGGCGAGGTAATGGTTCGCCGAGCCGGGTTAAGCGCAGAACTCCGTATAACCAAACGATAAAGCATCTGCGCGCAACCCGGCCGGAATGTATACCTTCACTTAAGCGGTCAAAGGCAGGAGCGATGGCGCATTTGGATCGTGGGATTTGAAGCGCTGCTCCGCGACATCGGGATTTCGCACGGCGTAGCAGTAAACACATTGATGGCCGCAGGTGTCGTACACACCGATGTCTCTGCTGACAGCGCACAGGCATTTTTTTCGTTGGCCGGGATCTTTTTTCTGCGGAAAAGGTTTGCCGAAAATTTTTTGAAGGAGTGCGCCGTCAATACAATTGCCGGGAACAACGCCTGATTCCGCGAGGTCGAGTTCTTCCGCACAACTCTGAATTTCCATATCGTGCGCTTGAGCGATTTTCGCAAGTTTTGCGGTCAGCGAAGGCGCTCGAGTTGCAACCGTATCCCTGTCATAGACTAAAAACATGTCTTTTTCGAGCTTGGCTAATCGCTGCATCACGAAACCGTAATAATCCAAGAAGCTGATAATCACTCGCTGCGTGTACCCTTTTAAGGCTGAGGCGAGGCTTGAAAAATTCTCGATGTGAAACGTCTCATCTGTCTGGTTGCCGAGGATAATGGGGTCATAGCGCCAGATAATTCTTTCGGCTCCGAATTTGGTCGCTAGTTCCTTGAACATCTGAAGGCGGTCTTGGAGCGGAGGGAGATTGCTTTCCAAAGGCGAATCGTAGTTTGTCAAAGTATAGAGAAAAATAAACGGGTATCCGCGGGATTCGATTTCATCGAAGTAAGGCATGAGCGATGCCGGATATTTCGTCCAGAAAACAAGCGCGTCCACGTCTTCGTTTTTCAAACTCACGCGGAACGATTCGCGCGGTTTCATCGGATGCGGCACCACGCAGTAACCTTCGCGCAGCCGGTTCATCATCCAGTCGCCATAGAAGGCGGGAATATCGGTTCGTCTGCTGACGCTGATAATCATTTATCGAAGCTGTTTTATACAGGAGCTTTTATGTTCGTATCATCGCTGAAAAACCGCAAGGAAATCGTTGCCGGTGATGCAACGGTTCTGCGGGAACTGCTTCACCCCGGCAAGCAGCCGATTGCTGTTCATTACAGTCTGGCGCATGCTCGTTTAGAACACGGAAAAGCCTCGCTGAAACATCGCCTGCACAGCAGTGAAGTCTATTACATTTTAAAAGGGCGGGGGCGGATGCACATCGATGATGAAGCGCAAGTGGTCCAAACCGGTGATGCGATTTATATCCCACTCGGAGCGCAGCAATATATCGAGAGTCTTGGTCCGGGTGAGCTGGCGTTTCTCTGTATCGTGGATCCTCCGTGGCGCGCCGAAGATGAAACGATTGAGTCGTTGTCCTAACGGATTCAATCCGCAATTGTGCTGGGAGTGACGTCTTTTTCATAGATGGCGTAGAGGATTGAGGCTAAAATAATCACGACGCCGATGACGGTCAACCATGATGGTATTTCCGCGAGGAATATCGCCGCGAGCAGTGTAGCGCCGACCGGTTCTCCGACAATCGCGAGGCTGACCAGATAAGCTTTTAAGTAGCCGATAGAGTACGTCAGCAGCGTATGCCCGATAAATGTCGGAATTAACCCAAGCAGCAGCAGCGCTTTCCACGAATTGAAATCGAAACCCGTCAGAGGAATCGTAAAGATTTGCGCGAACAGAAAAAGGTAAACCACACTGGCCAGATGCACGGTTAACTGGAACGGAACCAGCGGTACGGTTTTCCGAAGTGTCCGGGCGCACAGTACGAAAAGGGCTATCGTAATCGCGGCGGCGATGGCAAGGAGATTTCCTTTGAGGGTCGTGCCTCCGCCTTGAGGAAGAGAAATCAGCACCGCGCCCGCGATAGCGCCTATGAGTCCAAACGCTGCCCGGCGGGATACTTTTTCATGAATGAGAAAAGCGCCGAGAAATGCTGTGAAAATCGGTTGCGTGCAGGTCAGGACGGTTGAAGCGGCAACAGAGGTGTAGCTCAGGCTGGTAATGAAGAGAATATTGTGAATCGCGACGATAAATGTCGCGCCGCAAATCGCAAGAAAAGTCTTGATTGTAAGACCTCGCCATTGCCGCCAAACCGATGGAAAAACGAAGAGCGGCAGGAAAGCAATCCCTGCGAAAGCGGCTCGCCAGAATGCCGCCGCAAGCGGAGGCACATCGGCGAGCCGTATGAAAAGTGCTGACGCTGCCACCGCCATGACAGCCGGCAGCAGCATCAATCGTGGATTAACCGGAGGACGATCCAAGAGCAAGCCTCATATTGGGCGGTGGGCGTAAATGCGAAAGGGTGCGAGTTTTATTTCGGGGCTTTGCCTTTCGGATAAGCATTCCAGATTCGGATGGCCAGCAAGAACCCGATAAGCGCAAACGGAACGAGGAACGGCGGCCAATAATGCCAATTTAGCGTCGTTAGGAAGCCGAGGCTGATGGATTGCAATCCCGTTCCCAGATAAACAAATCCATCGATAAGTCCCACAGCCGTCGCTGCTCCGCGCCGCCCGCCGAAGTCCATTGTTGCCGTGCCGGACAACATCCCATGTGTCCCGATGACACAGAGCGACATAAAGGCGACGATGATGGCAAGATAAATGGGATTTGCATCGAGCACAAAGATCATAAGAATCGCAAAGCCGAGCATCGAACCGTAAAGCAAACCGGCGACAGGTCCGCGCCGCGATTTAAAGACCTTATCTGAAACCACTCCGGCGAAAATCCCCCCGGAAACACCCGCCAACATCAAGAGAAGTCCCCAATGTTCCCGCATGAAATGTTCGGGCGAAAGCTGCAAGTATTCCTTGGCGAAAATCGGATACCAATGCATGATGCCATTTCGCAGCACTCCCGTACAGAATTCAATCAAGGCGATGGTCAGGATGATTTTGTTCGTCAGGATTTTCTTGAGTATCTCACCGAGCCGGAACGGTTTGTCTTCTTCGCCCGATGAAGCGTCTCCGGTGTCGAAATTTTTAAAACCGGCCTGACTGGGTGTGTTGCGCAGGATAAAAATATCCAGAATGAAGAAGATCGCTAAAATCCCTGCCGGGATGAAAAACACCCACCAGGTCTGATCCATGGTGGTTCCATGAATGCCCAGTGTGTGCCGCATGAAAACTTGAATGAAATTCAAATGGGATTCGACATTCGCTTTGGTCGCCTGAACAATCGCGTAGCCCCAGTCGAATGCGAAATAGATTCCCAGCGAAATCAGAACTCCGAAAATCCCGCCGAAAACGCCGCGCTCACGCACATGGAACCATGACGCATTGACTTTGACAATCGCCACCGCGCCGAAACTCTGGAAATACATGTTCACGGAATAAATAATCGAGAAGGCGAGCGTCGTGTCGAGAGTCAGTTTTCCCATGAGCAGGAAATAGGTCAGTATCCCCAGGAGAGCATTCATGGCGGAGGAACCGATGGCGCCCGCGAGAATCGCCTTTTTGCCCCCCATTTTGTCCGTCAGGGGGCCATTGATGAGAAAGGAAATGGCATAGGTAATGGTGCCTGCCGCGAAAATAATCCCGAAATCTTCTTTGGTCATCAAATCGCCGAGCGCGTTCTTGGCCACCGTCAGATTGTAACGTCCCATATAGAGAAATGCATACGTCAGTCCGAGCGGGAACCAGTTCAGGAATCGCCGAATGCGAAAGGCGCGGGAATGTTGGAAGGGGAGGGAAGCGTTGTCCATGAGGGGAGTCCTTCTGTGTATCGATGTGTACCGAACACGTGAGTTCAATAGATAAAAGCTAAAAGAAAAATCCATATAATCAAGTACCGTTTCAAATGCTTGTTCGGGCGGTGGGATGTTCCAGAAAATTGAGTTGCAAATCCTTTGAAAGTTTCTTACCTTTGAATTATCGGAATAGACCGTCTATCCCGAAAGCACAC
>CBDVDL010000064.1:0-8662 GCA_965372735.1 uncultured Alphaproteobacteria bacterium
CGGCGTGGTTTATCCTTCCTGTGTTTGGATTCGGCGCGGCGATTTTGACGGCGTTCTATATGTTCCGCTTGATATTCCTGACGTTCTTTGGGAAATTCCGTGGGCCTCAGGAAGCGGAAGCACATACGCCGGAATCACCGAAGACGATGACCATACCGCTGATTGTTCTGGCGACGCTTTCCATCTTCATTTTCTATTCACCGAATCCTATTTCGCCGGAATCGGGCTGGTTTGCGAAATTACTGCTGGCGCCTGAAAGTGTTGTTCATACCGCGCCTCAGTTAGCCGTCGTGCACGACGAAGTCGCGGAGAAGCACGCTGACGCTCCGGCAGAAGAAGCAGTGTTGCATCACGAGACGGCAGAAGCATCGCACCATGAAATTACAGCCGAGCAAACGCACGGCCACGAAGCCGCAGCGGCGCATCATGGAGGCGACCATACCGCGCACTATATTGCGATGGTGATTTCCATTATCGTTGCCCTGACCGGAATTTTCGTAGCTTATCAGACGTACTACAAATGGAAAATTTCGGCGGCGGCGTGGCAGAGACGACTCGGGATTCTCTATCGGGGTATGTTCAATAAATGGTGGTTCGACGAATTGTATAACGCGACCGTGATTGCGCTGATGCTCCTCATCGCCCGCATCTTCGCGTGGATTGATAGATACATTATCGACGGCTTCCTTGACGGCACCGCGAAGGTGACGGCGTTTTACGCGTCTCTTCAGGGTTGGTTCGATGATCACGTGGTTGACGGTCTGGTAAATCTTTCGGCGTGGATTACTGATCAGTTTGGCGCGATTGCTCGCCGTTTTCAGACCGGGCGCTACCAGAATTATGTGTGGATTACCACTGCGGTAGTTGTCCTCGTTCTCATCTTTCAAATTTTTTAATTCGTTAAAATAGTTGCGACGAAAATGAGTCCTCTAACTTACATGACTTTTCTGCCAGTGGTTGGCATCGTGGTTCTTCTCTTCATTCCGCGTGACCGGCACAATCTGATCCGATGGACATCGGCTTTTTTCGCAGGATTGGTGCTGATTATCGGCGCTGTTACCTGGGCGAATTTCGATCCATCGAAGACAGGAATCAATCAGGAAGGCGGGTTTCAATTCATTGATCATGTATCATGGATTCCCGCGTTCAACATCGAGTATTTCGTCGGAGTGGACGGACTCTCGATGCCGATGATAGGGCTGACAGCGCTGCTCGGATTCCTGTGCATTTTCGCATCGTGGGGCATCACGAAAGCGGTCAAGGGTTACTTTATCATGTTCCTCCTGTTGGAAGCGGGCATGTTGGGAACTTTTATCGCTCTCGATTTCTTCCTCTTTTATGTCTTCTGGGAGATTATGCTTCTGCCGATGTATTTCCTCATCGGTGTCTGGGGCGGCCCGCGGCGGGAATATGCAGCGATAAAGTTCTTCCTCTACACCTTCTTCGGGTCGCTGTTGATGTTGCTGGTGATGATCGCGTTCTACTTGAACACCCGCGATCCCATCACCGGCGCTCACACCTTCAACATGCTGGACATGATGAATCAGGGTCTGCAGGGAGATTGGCTTAAAGGCGGCACCGTTCGCACGCTGATGTTCTTCGGACTCTTTATCGGGTTCGCGATTAAGATTCCGATGTTCCCATTCCATACATGGCTTCCGGACGCACACGTCGAAGCGCCGACCGCGATTTCCGTGATTCTGGCCGGAGTTTTGTTGAAGATGGGAACCTACGGTATCCTGCGTATCAGCTATCCGATGCTGCCCGACACCACGATGCAATTCGCATGGTTCATCGCGTTCATGGGGATGGTGAATATCATCTATGGAGCATTCTGCGCGCTGGCGCAGAAGGATTTAAAGAAGCTGGTCGCGTACAGTTCGATTTCGCACATGGGAATTGTCATGTTGGGAATGGCGAGCTTTACACCGGCGGGAATTAACGGCGCGGTGTTCCAGATGTTCAATCATGGATGCGTGACGGCTATGCTCTTTTTGCTCGTCGGAGTGATTTACGACCGCGCACATCACCGTTTCCTCGTCTATCCCAAAGATTATCCGGAAGTGGAACTGCGGGGCAAACTCGGCTTTGGCGGATTGGCGAATCAAATGCCGGTTTACAGCGGAGTCTTCGCTCTGGCGTTTTTCGCGGCGATGGGTCTGCCGGGATTGTCGGCGTTTATTTCCGAAGCGCTTTCGTTCGTCGGTGCCTTTCCCACGTGGCAGACATTCACGATTATTTCCGTTTTCGGAATTATTATCACAGCCGCCTATATTCTCTGGGCGATTCAACGCATGTTCCTCGGTACGTTGCCTGACCGTTGGAAAACGCTGTCGGATATTAACGGCCGTGAGCTGTTCACGCTGATTCCACTGGCCGCGATTATCATTTTCCTCGGCGTCTTTCCGCAACCCGTCCTGCACATGATGGACGCTACCTTGAACTACTTGAACGAAGTCGTCATGCTCGGCGCTCGCGCAGCGGGGATGTAGCCGCAGAGAATAATTAAATACTACCCGCGACCTCCGGTCGCGGATAAATACCATGACCGACCGCATTTCTTGGGACGAATATTTCTACGGCATCGCGCAGCTCATCAAAGAGCGCTCGGTTTGTTTGCGCCGCAAAGTCGGCGCGCTCATTGTCAAGAACAATCAAATCCTGTGCACAGGCTACAACGGACCGCCGGCAGGTCATCCGCACCCGGAGGATTTAGGCGGTTGCGAGCGCGATAAGCTGAATATTCCATCGGGGCAGCGTTTAGAACTTTGCTACTGCCTTCATGCTGAACAGAACGCGCTCCTGCAAGCTGCCCGTCACGGCATTTCTGTTGACGGCGCTGATATTTACGTCACGGTCTTTCCCTGTACGATTTGCGCGCGGATGATTGCGAACTCCGGGATTAAAAGTGTCAAAGTCTTTGGTAACTATCCGGGAGAGGAAGCCTCGCGCTTGGTTTTCGAACGGACGAACGTCGAAGTCACCTATCCGGATATTTCAAAATTTCGTTTCTCGCGAGAAGATGATAGTAAGGATAAGTGAAATTAGCGGACCGAAGGGATTGACGAGAGAGCTTGGAGATAAAGTCAAGTCCCAAATTGGTGACCACTGGAAAGAAGATACTGTTACGCTGGATTTTGAAGGTGTGACGGTCGCCTCACCGTCTTTTCTTGATGAAGCTGTCGGTCATATTGTACAGCAACTCAGCAAAGCGGAGTTGTCATTGAAATTGAAAACCCAGAATGAACCCAAAGACTTCGAGTTTGCATGGAATAGTATGGTCCAAGCAAGAAGAATGAGAGCATCACAAAAGAGGTAATTAGCTTTTCTTGTTATACCGTTACTTTTCAAGTGCAACAAGTTCTAAGGTTCTTTTGTACAATCTCTAATTATCAACTATGCCATTTCCACTCACGCATCTTGTCTACTTTTCACCCGAGCTGATTTTGATTATCGGCTTTGTGGTGCTGATGATTGTCGATGTCATTCGGCCTTTGCGCCGCGGCGCGGGGATTATTGCGCTTGTGATTTTAGGCGCGGCGGCTATCGCCGCCATATCCGGCTGGCCGGGAACGTCGCAAACTATCTTTGCGACTTACGCGCATGATCCGTTCGCGTTGTTCTTCAAGGTTTTCTTCTGCTTGGCGACGATGGTGGCGGTACTCTTCAGCCTCTTCACCTTCAAAACCGACGCGGAATACTACCTGCTTCTGGTCGGTTCCGCGCTGGGAATGTCGCTGCTCTCGGGCGCGCACGATTTAATTCTCCTGTTTCTGGCGATTGAAATGGTTTCGATTCCCAGCTATATTCTGGCGGGAGTGTATCGAGGTAAACGCTCGTCGGGAGAGGCCGCGCTGAAATATGTCCTGTACGGAGCCGTTTCCACCGGCGTGATGCTTTTCGGAATGTCTCTGCTGTACGGATTGACCGGCTCGACGGATTTCGAAATAATTCGAAATCATTTCCTGCAGGAAAGCACATCGCCGATAACGCTTTTCCTCGCGATGCTCTTTATCATGGCTGGGCTGGGTTATAAAATAGCGATGGTGCCGTTTCACTTCTGGTGCCCGGATGTTTACGAAGGCGCGCCGACGCCGATTACGGCTTTCTTTTCCGTCGCGCCGAAAGCGGCTGGTTTAGCGGCACTGCTTCGTCTGACGGTGACGCTGCTTCCCGAAGGCTGGGAAGCGGGCTGGGACTGGCCGGTGATGTTCACGCTCGCCAGCGCGGCAACAATGACACTGGGAAATTTAGCGGCGATTCGGCAGCAGAACCTGAAACGCCTGCTTGCTTATTCATCGATTGCGCACGCCGGATATATTCTGATGGGTTTCGCGGCGGCGAGTTTTTTAGGATTTCAGGCGGTTCTTTTCTACCTTGTCGTCTATCTCTTTATGAATTTCGGCGCCTTTTTCGCGGTGGATATTGTTTCGCGAAAAGAAGGCAGTGAAACACTGCGCGACTTTCGAGGCTTAGGCTACCGCGCGCCGTTCACCGCCGTCGTCTTTGCGATTTTTCTTTTCTCGCTGGTGGGGTTGCCGCCTCTTGCGGGATTCATCGGAAAATTTTATTTATTTGCCGCGCTGATTCAGCAGCATATGATTCCTCTGGCGATCATCGGGATTTTGAACAGCGGCGTGTCGCTTTGGTATTATGTCAAGATTGTCCGCGAGATGTTCCTGCGCGACCCGCTGAAATCCGAACCCATTCCTGAAGGAATCGGAACGAAACTTTTCCTGTTGTTTCTGGTCATCCCTATCGTCGTGATGGGTGTTTACTGGTCACCGATTATCGCCCTCGCCGGCGAAGCGTTTAAATTAGTCGCGCCGTAACAGTAAAAGGAATAGTCAAAGCTGCGGGAAATAAAAAGGGCCGAGAGATAAAAATCCTCGGCTCTTGTTGGTACAGACACGATATTTTGAGAGATACAAATGGCTCTGCGGGAAGAATTTGAAAGAACGGGGAATTGGCTTTTCAGATGGAGAAGCTATCTGCCCCTGCTCATGCTCGGCATCATTCTTGTCGGATTAAAAAGCTCTGAGTTCCTCGAACAAGACAGCCGATATGAAGAGCTGTGGGAATTATTTTGTCTCGCGGTGTCCTTTGTCGGATTGGGGATTCGTATTCTTACCATCGGTCAAGTCCCCAAAGGAACGTCCGGGCGAAATGTGGCAGAGCAGAAAGCGGATGTTTTGAATACCGGAGGAATCTATTCGATTGTCAGGCATCCGCTCTATTTGGGCAATTTTTTTATCTGGCTGGGACTATCCTTGTTTGTGCAAGTTTGGTGGGTCAGCCTTTTGTGCGTTCTCGTCTTCTGGTTGTACTACGAACGGATTATGTTTGCAGAAGAGGAATTCCTGCGCAAGAAATTCGGCGACAACTATTTGACATGGGCTGAGACAACACCGGCATTTCTACCTGATTTCAGGCGCTGGCAATCCGCGGACTTGGCGTTTTCTTTTCGAACGATCTTAAAGCGGGAATATTCCGGTTTACTTGCTGTTGTAGCTTCATTCGCATTTTTGGATATCGTGAGCAATCTTCTTCATGAACGCAGATTTGATTTGGATTTCCATTGGGGAATTCTGCTTGGGTTAGCTGTCGTGATATATCTGATTTTGAGAACGCTGAACCGGAAGACAAAAATTTTACATGTGGAAGGACGATAAGGCAGTACCACGCGCAGGAGCGTGTGGTCTAGTATTAGAAACGAATCAAAAATAAACATTGTAAAAAGGCCGAAGGAAAAATCCTTCGGCCTTCATTTTTAATGTTGTGCGCTCGGTTTATTACAACCCGGCAGCAATAGCCAGAATGAGTACGTTGTGTTTAAAGGTCACATCATACACATCCTCATTGCCGAAACCATAGACCCAGAACTGACCGACCTCTACAGCTTCCTCGAGCGCATCCAAACCCCCGTCGTTCAATATATCTGCCATGTCGGCGCAGGTGATGCGGCGTTCTTCATTCGGACCCAGCGCGATACCGGAAAAAATGAGCGTTGCGTCCTCAGCGTTAGTTACACTGTCTTTTTCGAAGTATTCCGTGAAAGCAATCCAGATTTCCCCGGATACTTCCAGGTTTTTGTTGTTCTTTACAGTTGCGCTCAAGCAAGCGCTTTCGATGCCTTTGAGTTTGTCCTTGTGATCCTCATAAGTCTGATTATCATTCAAATCGATAAAGACCTTGCCCCAGACATCGAGATGGCCTTCTTCCGAGCTGCTTTGGATATCCGCGAATTCTTGATCGATTGTAAAAACCCCTGAAATCAGGCCGCAACCAAGAAAAGTCAAGGCGACAGCCGGAATGACAAGTATCAGCCATTTTTTCATGATTGAAGCCTCCTACTTCATGGGAATTTGAAACATGTACATCAGACCAACGGTTGTCTGCCAATTCTTGCGTGTAGCTTCGTTATTCTCAATCGGCATTATGAGAAGGCTGGTGCTGATGTCCGCATAGATGAGATTGTGGTAAAGGCTAATCGCCAGTCCCCCTCCCCATGCATGTCCGAAAAGAGTTTCGCTATCGCGGTTGCCGGGTTTGAAATTATTCGAATGAATCCCGACGAACGCGTACGGCCAGATCGGAGCCGGATCACGCCCGGCAAACATTAGATTTGCTCCGAAGCCGGTCAAGGTGCCGCCTTCGAACGTTTCGGTGATGGAAGCTGCGCCTATCGGATTCACCCCGATATCTTTATCACCCTGCGATGTCGAACGGAAGACAAGCTGTGCATGTAAAAAAGCCAACAGGTGTCCGCGCACCGATACACCAAACATCGTTCCCCCCGCGACATCATCTTGGATAAGAGGTTCATCCCAACCCCCAAAAGCCTCCACGCCCAACGGATACGACTTTGCCTGCGCATAGGGAATCGACAATGCAAACAAAGTCAGAAGGCAAATAATCAGTAATGTCCTCACGGATACCTCCTATTTTTTGTGACGGCATTTGTGTCGAATGATATACTATGTTACGGATTATTTCCTGTGAAGTCAAGAAAAAAATCAGCCTCCGAATGACTATCGAAGGCTGACGGTAGGTGCTTCCTTTGAAGACATTACTCAATCGTCCAACTACATGGATAATCTGCATGGGCGGTCAGATTTATTCCGTCTTCTAATGTCATATGTGTGAGTTGCCCAACGATATGGCAGGTCTCGCCGAGAAGCCGGCCTGTCAGCACATCATAAGGTTTCAGCGAATTGCTCGACAGAACCAGAGCGATGGTGTTATCCGGCGAAAGCCAGACATCCCCCACATTTCGCAATTGAAGCAGTACATTCCCAGGTGGAACGCTTGCGCCCGGAAGAGCGATATTTACAAGGCTGTAGTCTCCGCTCGGTGACGCCACCAAGACGACGCGACAGGTTCGCCCAAAACCAAAACCTTCATCCGATATGGGATAAGGGCGGCCGTTGACACGTTGACTCATGGGAAGAGATTTTTTGTCGCCGCATTCCTGCCCCAAGTCGGGAAACAGATTATAGAAATTGACGATAGGCTGATTCCCCGATGTGGAGATTTGCGCGCAAAACGAGCGGCATTGCTGAGTGACGGGCGCTAAAAGCACTTGAGCAAAGGAACCCGATTGGCGTGTGATGTCGACCGTGAAGCGAAATTCGCGCGGCCGTTTCATACCATACGCGCTGGTTTGCAGCAGGATTTCCGTCTGGCCTAATTGCGCTTCACCTATCATGGGAGATATAGACAGCTTGCCGATTTGGTCAGGCTCAAGAATCGCCGGTTGAGGTGTGACGGTCAGCCAAGAGGGACAATCCGCCACGGAAATTCGTACCGGATAGCTCCGTTCAGTTTCCCAGCTAATATAGGTTTCGATATCCACGGTTTCGTTCCAGCCGACTTTCGCGGAAGTTGGTGTAAGTTCCAGAGTGAAATCCCTCGCTTTCACAGGATCATGACGCTGGACGGAAGGCTCTTTCTTCTGCAGAAATTTGGGTGTCGTACAGGAGCCGAGGAAGCAGACAAAACTCATCAGGCATAAAAAAAGGCACGCATTGGGAAGGTGCCGCTTGTGTAAGTAGAATCGCATGAAATTAGCTTTCCATTTTGGGAAGATTGCAAGTACCTAATTCAATTCAAGAAGAAGAAATTAAAGAAAAGGATAAAGGACATCGCCAGTGACGCGCTTCGCCCTGACCAACAATTTTTATGATCCTTTAGGAGGAGGAGACTTGGCGGAAGATTGTGCAGGGGGCTGTTTCAGCCAGCCTTGAACCTCTTTAAGAGACGGGACGCGTCCGGTGCATTTCAAATCCCCATTGACACGGACAGCCGGAGTCCAAAAGACGCCACTGGCTGCGATTTCCGATGAATCCCGGATAAGATTTAGATGAATATCACGGTCGGGAAGCAAGCCTAAATCGCGGATTGCGGCATCCAAGACTTGCGCCGTCATTTGAGAAACGGCATTGCCGGGTCCGAGGATTTCGATTTGAATTGGCTTCTTGTGTTTGCCTGTTTTTGCCATGCTGGTGAAAAGCAAAATATCCGGTTAAAAAGTGACGAAATATTCCCTTAAGAAATCTTCAGGAGAGTCCTTTATTAAATTAGGTGAAATGTTCGTGAAATGTCAAGGGAAAAAGGAGAAGCGATAAAAAATTCTCTATAAATTACTATTGAATAATATATA
>CBDVDL010000065.1:0-8541 GCA_965372735.1 uncultured Alphaproteobacteria bacterium
ACTATATAAAATCGGGGGGAAAGACTCCCAATGACCATACCGTTCGCCGCGGCGACACTGTTTGGGACATCGCGAATCGCTACGGCCGCCGGACATCGGACATCCTCCGCTGGAATAACCTCTCGAAGCGTTCTCGTATCTACCCCGGCCAGAAGCTGCGGGTTCGCCCGAAATGAGACCGCTTTAACGCGCGTAAGTATCATCACTGCGCAGCGGAAACCACTTCTTCGCTCAAATCGTTTAATCGATAGAAGCTATAGCCAAGGCAGGGTTTAGTCTGATAGAACCCTGATGCGCGCCGATGAAGAGCTCTACCGGGTTTATTTGCCGGAGAGCGAGGAGTAGGAGACATACACTCATCGGCTGATTTTTTTCAGCCCGACACCTTCTTTTCTGCGGTCGCCACAAATTTGGCAGGCTGCCGTTGGGACTTGCGCCGCTTGTTGCTGTATGAAGGAGAGCGGAGAACTCGCGGGCGCGCCTCCCGAAAAAAGAAAGCATCCGCGCATAGCGTGGAGGAGGGCATTATGACAAAGCAGGATTTGGTTGATCAGCTTGCATCGGGGATTGGGCTGCCGAAACCCGAAGTTCAGGCTGTGGTCGACGGCTTTATGAGCCTCGTTATGGACGCGGTTTCTTCAGGACAGCGTGTGGAACTGCGGCGTTTCGGCGTGTGGAAACCGGTGATGCGAAAAGGCCGCCATCTGCGCACCCCCGATGGCGCGCACGAAGTGGATATTCCCGACCGGATGGTCGCGGTGTTCACTCCCGCCGCCGAATTCCGCGAGCGCATGCAAGCCATTGCGGTGTAGAACGCGGGAGTCCGAAACCCATTTAACACGCTATACTACTGCCGCGGCGGTGAATCCCCAGATTCACCCCGTATGAATAACTCCATTTCCGGGCGAATCCCCAGATTTGCCACGGTGGGAGAAGAAGGTCGTGAGACCCCATTCGGCGAGGGATTGGAAAAGACAAGTTCAAGATAAAAATCATCATTTCATTCAACACAAAGCTTCGGATGACCGAGGCTAAGGAAAGGAGAAACGCTTTTGCCTTGTGGACGTAAACGGAAACGACATAAAATGTCGACGCATAAACGTAAGAAAAGACTACGCAAGAACCGTCATAAGAAAAAAGCTCGGTAAATTTTAGCTCCCCAAATATCCCCCCGCCTGCGGGGGGATGAAGGGGAGTAGGTAGATGAGGGCACAATTTCCCACCTTCCGTAAAAACGGATAAATTCACAAACCGTCATTGGAAGCAGAAAAGGTCTATCAGGTCAGTGAGCTGACCCGAGAAATTAAGCACACGCTCGAAGGAGCGTTTGGCGTTCTATGGGTCGAAGGCGAGATTTCCGGATACAAACGCCATTCGTCGGGACATCACTATTTTACGCTAAAAGATAAGAATGCGCAGATTTCGGCGGTGATGTGGCGCGGGCGTGCGTCCAATTTGACGTTTCGCCCCGAAGACGGCATGAAAGTGCTTGCCTGGGGCAGCATCAACGTCTATGAAGCGGGTGGACGCTATCAGCTTGATGTTCTGATGCTGCGGCCTGCGGGCGTCGGCGAGCTGCAAATCGCTTTTGAAAAGCTGAAGAAGCGACTGGAAGCCGAAGGACTTTTCGACGAAGCGCGCAAACGTTCCCTGCCGGAATTTCCCGAAAGCATCGGCATCGTTACATCTCCCACCGGCGCGGTGATTGAAGATATGCGCGCTGTTGCAGCGAAACGTTGGCCAGCGGCAGAATTGATTCTCGCTCCTGCGCGTGTGCAGGGAGACGCTGCTGCTGCTGAAATTGCTGACGCGATTCGCGCGCTGAATGCGAGCGGCGATGTGGATGTGATTGTCGTCGGGCGCGGCGGCGGTTCGCTGGAAGATTTGTGGCCGTTCAACGAAGAAATCGTTGCGCGAGCGATTTTTACCTCGAAGATTCCGGTGGTCTCCGCGGTCGGGCATGAGATAGATTTTACGATTTCCGATTTCGTCGCGGACGTGCGCGCACCGACTCCCAGCGCGGCGATGGAAATGATTTTGCCGGACGCCGCAGAAATCACAGAACAGCTTGCGACATTGCGCGCGCTGCTTCTCAATCGCGTGGAACGAATTATCGGTGACGGGCGAGCAGGTTTGCAGGCGCTGGCGACACACTGGGCATTGCGCCGTCCGGCGGAACTTGTGCGAGGACACCGGCAGCGCTTGGATGAATTGGTGACGCGGTTGCAATCGTCCACGACGCATACAGTCGAAAACGCGCGGTTGCGGTTCGAGCATTTTCAGGATTTACTTCGCGCGCACAATCCGGAGAATGTACTTTCGCGCGGCTTTGCGATTGTCCGTCGTGATGATGGTTCTATTCTGCGGGATGCGCGCAATGCGCGGATTCAAGAAACCCTTCATATCCACCTTCGTCGCGGCGAATTGGACGCAGCGGTGACAACCAAACATTCCCCACAGGAATCCTAAATGACCGATTCCACGTCCCCTTTTTCCGGTAAAGAAAAAGCCCCCAAGAATTTCGAAGACGCGCTGCAGGAATTAGAAGAGCTTGTGGCGAATCTCGAAAGCGGCGATGTTCCTTTGGAGGATTCGCTGAAAGCCTTCGAGCGGGGTCAGAAACTTTTGCGTTTTTGCGAAACGAAACTGACGAAGGCCGAACAGGTGCTGAAGAAATTATCGCAGAGCGGAGATAAGGCGGCGCCAACGTAGCGGCGAATTTTAATCAGACCGGGGACGTGTGGGTATGGGAACTTTGAGCCCCGCCGGCAGCCCGCCTTCCGGTTTGTCGGTCGGGTTTTTTGATTTTGGGGGGTCGGGATGATTCGTGTAATGGGTCGGCTGCAATCTGCCAATTGGCGGACAACACCGTGGGAATACTAGCCGCGACCTCTGGTCGCGGAGCATTTTAATAAGATAGTCCTATGAATGACATTGATGCATTAGAAAAGCTTGTTCTTGATGAGGATTTCCAAGAGCTGTCTCGTATTCTTAAATCGAGACCGCCGAATATTTTCAGAATTCTTGGCATTGAGACTAACGAGGTACGATGGTCCGCCTTTTTAGCGTGGTTGCTTGACCCGAATGAAGATCATGGATTGGGAGATAGATTTCTAAGGGCTTTTCTGGTGGATGTAGCAGAGAAATCAAAAGAGAAGACATTGAAGATAAACGATATCCGTTCAATGAAACTTTTGGAAGTGCGAGTGAGGGTAGAGGAATGTTTTGAAGAGGAGGGAAGGGGCGATATTGTAATAAGATGCCGCGATGATAATCGCCTTTGCATCATAGAAAACAAAGTTCGGAGTTCAGAGGGCTTGGATCAGACAAAGCGATATTTTGTAGCAGGGGAGCGAATTCAGAAGGAAGAAAATTTCAATAAGCCAATATACATTTTCCTTACCCTACGTGGCGAACAGCCAAAATGCAAGGAATTCATTCCCTTCAGCTATAAAAAGCTTGTCGATGTTCTGAAGCGAATCACCGTTCAGGATAGGTATATTTCGGACCGAGCTTCAAGTCTTATAAGGCAATTCTACCAGAATATAGAGGAGGTTTTAGACGTGGAAATTGATAACGAAGTTCGTGATTTGTGTCGCACAATTTACACACAGCATAGGGAAGCAATAGAGATGGTCACAGGACAGAGACCGACCGCATCTTCGTTTTTTAAAGAGCTATATAATATTATCAAAACGAGTTATCCTAATTTTAAAGATCACATTGAAACCAATGCGCTATCGAGGTCGCTGACATTGTCGCCTATTGGATGGCAAAATCAGAATCGAAGTTATAGTGATGTGTGCTACGTTTTCGTACTTGCCGGAGACAAAGTTCTACTACGGCTGTATAAAGAGAAAAACTCTAAGGTTGTTGGAGATAAGTTGAGAGAGAAGTTACAAAAGCTGGCCAAAGAACAGCGCTTAAATGACGAAGATCAACCTTGGAGATGGATTGAAGAAGATACGGGTGTTGAATTGCCAACAGATTTTTCAGACTGGAAAAAAGCAAAAGAAGAACTTGCTATTAGGTTTTCGAAATTTCTTGATAAATTTAGTGTTGAAGAAATTGAAAAAGTGCCCGGAGTGAAGAGGTCACAATGAACATTGGGATTGTGGGGAATTTGGATAAGCCGCATTTCCATGAAGTGCTGCCGCCGTTTTTGGATGAAGTGCGCAAGCGGGGAGCGTCGGTGATTTTGGATCCGGATGCGGCGCGTGTGCTTGGCTTGAAGGATTCGATTGATGTGCTGCCGGCGGAGGAAATTCCGAAGAATGCGGATATCATGTTGTCATTCGGCGGTGACGGCACGCTGCTTTCCACGGCGCGGCTTGTCGGTCCGCACGAGAAACCGATTTTGGGAATCAATCTCGGCGGGCTGGGGTATTTGACCGAAGTGCCCTATGATAATCTGATTGAACGCATTGACGATATACTAACGCGCCGCTATGAAATTCAACAGCGGATGATGTTGTGCGCGCAGGTGGAAGGTGAAGACGGATTTCCGCATGTCGCGCTCAATGATTTCGTGTTGGAACGCAGCGGCACACCGCGCATGGCAAATCTTGAAACTCGGATTGATGATAAACCACTGACAACGTATAAATCGGATGGTTTAATCGTCGCGACACCGACGGGCTCGACCGGGTACAACCTTTCGGCGAGCGGGCCGATTCTCGAACCGACGATGAAAGGAATTATCATTACGCCGATTTGTCCGCACTCGTTGTCAATGCGACCGCTGGTCATCGGTGCTGACCGTACGGTGGAAATTCGACCGACAGCGGATTCGGCTCAAGTTCGTGTTGTCGCTGATGGGCAGTGGAGTGTGCTGCTTGAAACCGGGAAAGCGGTTCGGATTCGGCGCGCACCATTCGTGTGCCGGTTGGCGGTTTTCGCGGGGAGAGTTTTTTACAATACGCTTGCGCAGAAACTACGGTGGGGGCAGCGGTAAAATGGAGATTTGATGGGACTTTTTGCCAGGATAAAGAAGGGTTTTTCGAAGACACGGGAAGCGCTGTCGGAAAAGATGGGCGCGGTATTCAAGCCCGGACGAAAGATTGATGACGAGCTTTTAGCGGAACTTGAAGAAGTGCTGCTCAGCAGTGATGTCGGATGGGAAACGACCGAGGAATTGCTCTCGCGTTTGAAAGATGCGGCGAAAGAAGATCGCGGGAAGACCGAACCCGAAGAGCTGATGCGGCAAGTCATCGCAAGTTTGCTCGGGGAAGCGGAAGCCGCAGCAGAACCTTTGGACAACAACGAAAAGCCACGAGTGATTCTTGTCGTGGGTGTCAACGGCACGGGCAAGACGACGACGATTGCGAAGCTGGCGCACTACTATCGTCAGCAGAATAAAAATGTGATGCTGGTTGCCGGTGATACATTTCGCGCGGCGGCCATCGAACAGCTTAAAATCTGGGCGGAGCGCACCGGCTGCCAGATGGTTTCCAGTATGCACGGCGCGGATGCAGCCGCGGTGGTGTATGACGGATTCGAATCGGCGATTAATCGAGGAATGGATTATCTTATCGCTGACACAGCCGGGCGACTGCACACGAAGAGCAATCTGATGAAGGAGCTCGAAAAAATCGCGCGCGTCCTGGAAAAGAAACGCGACACCGCGCCGCATGAAGTGCTGCTTGTGCTGGACGCGACGACAGGGCAGAATGGCCTCGTTCAGGCGAAGGAATTTACGCGGGCGATTCCGATTACAGGTTTGGTTTTAACAAAAATAGATGGCACGGCGAAGGGTGGAATTTTGCTCTCGATTTCGCGCATACTGAATGTGCCGGTGAAATTCGTGGGTTTCGGAGAAGGGCTGGATGACTTGGCCGTTTTCGATGCCGACACTTTCGCTGCCGGTCTCCTCGGTAATAAAGAAAAACTGGAGTCCTCATGATGACGACACTCGAAGGCCAGCTTCAAGCCGGCAAGTACAAATTTGCGATTGTCTGCAGTCGCTTCAATGATTTAGTAACGAACCGCCTTTTGGAAGGCGCGCTCGATTGCCTGAAACGCCACGGCGCGAAGGAACAAAACCTTCAAGTCGTCTGGGTGCCGGGTGCGTTTGAAGTGCCGATGGTGGCGCACAAAGTTGCGGCATCGAAAAAGTTCTCGGCGGTGATTTGTCTGGGCGCGGTGGTGCGCGGTGCGACGCCGCATTTCGAATATATCGCCGCGGAAGTCACCAAAGGCATCGCGCAGGTGGCATTAGCAACGGACCTGCCGGTCATCTACGGTATCATCACCGCTGACACGCAAGAACAAGCGTTGGAACGCGCCGGTTCCAAGAGCGGCAACCGAGGCTTCCTCGCGGCGATGAACGCGATTGAGATGGCGGATTTGGCTGGGCAGTTGTAGAAACCACACTCTGTAGCGCCGAACGGCAGTTCGCTTTGATTTGAACATTCCGGCCGGGTTACGCGCAGTAAATTCCTCGGTTGGTTAACAGAAAATGGCGCTGAACCCGGCTCGGCGAGAAAAGGTGTCCCCCCGCAAGCAGGGGGAAATATGGAATAACATGAAGCCGCTAAGTTTGAATCATCTCTATTTCGATGGTCGGCATTACGACTTGCAGAACGGTGATTACGAAGATGATATTCCGTTCTATGTGAAAATGGCGGAGACGTATGGTGGGCCGATTTTGGAACTCGCATGCGGCACGGGACGGATTGCGATTCCTCTGGCGCAAAAAGGATTTCAAGTCGTCGGGCTTGATGCCGTACCGTCCATGCTCGAGCAGGCGAAGAAAAAGTCACAAGGACTCGATATCGAATGGATTGACGGAGATGCTCGCGATTTCGAGCTGCATAAAATATTTGGTTTGATTCTGTTTCCGTTCAATTCACTCGCGCATCTTCATGATTTGGAAAGTATCGCCGGTTGTTTTACGTGCGTGCGAAAACATTTGAAAGCTGACGGCAGATTTATTATTGATATGTTTAGTCCGCGACTGGATATTTTGATGCGGAATCCGGATGAGCGTTTTCCCGTGACCGAATATGATGACCCCGATGGGAGGGGACACGTCGTCGTGACGGAAAGCAACGTTTATGATCGCGCGAGTCAGGTCAACCATATCAAATGGTATTATCGGATTGAAAATCAACCCGAAGAACATATCGAAGATTTGGACATGCGGATTTTTTTTCCGCAGGAGCTGGATGCGCTGCTCGAACTTCACGGTTTCGAGATTGATAAGAAATACGGGGATTTTAGTGAGACGCCATTCGATTCGGATGCGGAGAAGCAGGTGATAGTCTGCCGGAAGCGTTAGGACGAGACATTTCGGACGGGACGGAGCCCGCCCATAGGGGATAAGGGATCGGCTGCAATCCGCCGATTGGCGGACAACACCGCAGCATGAAATCAAGCAGTCAACACCGCGAGAGCCATTGCGGCTCTGGAGAGCCACAACGGCGGGTGATGTAAACGGGGAGGCGAATCATGCGTACTCGAAATTTGTTCCACATTGGGCTGTTGCTTTTTGCTGTCAGCTCTTCTTTGACAAATGCTCAGCCGCCGGATAGTTTATGGAGTCGAACATATGGGGGGAATGATTGGGAATTTTGTACGTCAATGGAGCAGACATCCGATGGCGGGTATGTTCTGGCAGGTGTGCTTATGCCTATGAGTGCACCTTTTGATGATTTCTGGATGGTGAAAACGGATGAGAACGGCGATAGTCTCTGGAGCCGGACATTCGGAGGCCAAAGTTCTGACATGTGCTATTTCGTTCATCAAACCGCCGACGGCGGCTACGTTTTGGCGGGACATACGGATTCCTTCGGGAGTGGCGGCAGCGATTTCTGGCTGGTGAAAACAGATGAGAATGGAGATAGTCTCTGGAGCCGAACCTATGGTGGAAATTGCGGGGATGAGTGCTGGGCAACAGCGCAGACCTCAGACGGCGGCTACATTCTGGCAGGACGGACTCACATCTGTGGAGCAGGTAATTATGACTTATGGATTGTGAAAACAGACGCGAATGGTGACAGCCTGTGGAGTCGAACGTATGGAGGAAATCGAGATGATAGATGCAGGTGTGTTCGGCAAACATCGGATGGTGGATATATCCTGGGAGGATGGACGGATTCCTTCGGTCCCGGGATGCCTTGGTCGGATAATTTCTGGATTATCAAAACAGATGCCAATGGCGACAGTCTGTGGAGTCGGGTTTTTGGCGGACGAGAAGATGATAAATGCCGTTCTGTTTTGCAAACATCAGACGGCGGTTATATTCTCGCGGGAGAAACCAACTCCTTCGATACACAATGGCCTTATCGCTCCGATTTTTGGATTATAAAGACCGATGCGAACGGAGACAGTCTTTGGAGTCGCACATTTGGCAAAGGTGGTTCTGAAGTGTGTTATTGCGTGAAACAATCAGAAGATGGCGGTTACATCTTAGCAGGATACACGGATTCCTATGGTGCAAGAAGTTCGGATTTCTGGCTGATAAAGATAGTTGAGAACGGTGACAGGATTTGGAGTCGAACGTTTGGGGGCAGCAATGCAGATGAGAGCTATTGCGCTGTA
>CBDVDL010000066.1:0-8491 GCA_965372735.1 uncultured Alphaproteobacteria bacterium
AAACCAGTGGGCTTTGTTCATTATTGGTATCGCGCTGTTGTCCGATTTCTTCGATGGTTTTCTGGCGCGTGTCTTAAAACAGGAGACCGATTGGGGCCGGTTTTTCGATCCTCTGATAGATAAAATCTGGATTGCGGGACTCGGAATTTTTCTGGCGTTCACTTGGCGCCAAAATCCCCTCCCTTGGGGCTTTTTAGTATTGGTTCTGCTCCGTGATGTCCTGATTGTCGCCGCCGGGATTCATGCCTACCGAGGTTGGCGTATTGTTCTGGAATCGAATCTCTGGGGGAAATGGGCGATGTTCCTGACGGCTTTGACTTTGGTCGCCTATGCGATAAATTTCCAGCCGCCGGGAAGATTCCCGTGGGTGCAGTCGGGGCTGCTGCTCTGGATGAGCGTTTTCTTTTTGGTGGTGTCGGGCTTGGTCTATTTCGCCCGGTATATAAAACTCATCCGCTCCGTTCCAGCAGCTTCACAGTCTTCACCAGCACAGATGGATATGTAAATGGCACTTCGTTTTTACAACACATTAACGCGCCGCGTTCAGGATTTTGAACCGCTTAAAGAGGGAAAGGTCGGGATGTATGTCTGCGGACCGACCGTCTATAATCTGGCTCATATCGGTAATTTTCGCGCGTACATTTTCAGTGATTTGCTTCGGAGGTATCTAAAATATCGCGGCTATGAGGTTTTTCATGTCGTAAATCTTACCGATGTGGACGATAAGACGATTCGAGATTCTCAAGCCGAGAACATTCCGCTGAAGGACTATACCGACCGTTATAAGAAAGCGTATTTTGAAGATTGCGATATTCTGAAAATCGAACCTGTCGAGATGTATCCGGCAGCGACGGATCATATTCCGGATATGGTGAAGACGATTGAACGCCTGTCCGAGAACGGACATACCTATGTCTCGGATGGTTCCGTTTATTTTAAGATAGACACCTTTCCTTCCTATGGCAAGTTCGCCAATTTAGATGTTTCCGGAATGCGGTCGGGCGTTCGCATTCTGGCCGATGAGTATGAAAAGGAAGACGCGCGCGATTTCGTGTTGTGGAAATCGTGGACGCCTGAAGACGGCCCGGTGTTTTGGGAAACGTCTTTGGGCAAAGGGCGGCCTGGCTGGCATATCGAGTGCTCCAGCATGTCGCAGAAATATCTGGGCGAGACGTTTGATATTCACGGCGGGGGAGTCGATTTGATTTTCCCGCACCATCAAAACGAAATCGCGCAGGCGGAAGGAGCGACCGGAAAACCTTTCGTCCGGTATTGGGTGCATTGCGAGCATTTGCTCGTCGATAGCCAAAAAATGTCGAAATCCGCCGGGAATTTCTATACGTTGCGGGAAATTCTGGATAAGGGCTACCGCCCGATGGAAATTCGGTATATTCTGCTCGCGACCCATTACCGGCAGCAGCTTAACTTTTCATTTGAGGGGCTCAAAGCCGCCAGAGGCGCGCTTGAAAGGCTCAGTGACTTCGTTCGTAATGTGCGCTTGGCCGATGGACAACCGGCGGGCGAAACTCTGGATAAGATTCTGGAACAACGGGAAAACGAATTCGTGACGTCGCTGGACGATGATTTGAATATCTCACCGGCACTCGGTGCGGTATTCAGTTTTGTGCGGGATGTCGGTCGCTTGATTTCCGACGGGAAGTTGGCGAAGGATGAATCGTCCAAAGTTTTGGACAAGCTAACGGATTGGAACCGGGTCTTGGGTTTTATGGATTTCGAAGAGGAGGCATTGGCCGATGAGGAGGTCGCCGGGCTCATCGAGAAGCGAATAGAGGCGCGCCAGAAAAAAGATTGGGCTGAGGCTGACAGGCTCCGGAAGGAACTCGAGGCTCAGGGAATTCTACTTGAAGACCGTCCAACTGGCACTATTTGGAAGCGTAAATAATAGTAATTAAGTTATTTGCGCCTTGCTTAAGCCATAAAAATAGGCGCGGCTTTGACAGGAAAATCCATTGAATCAGGCCGATATTCGATTTCGATAAAAGGAAAGAAACCGGAAACCAAGAGAGGCAAAAGATAGTATTTGCTCTTGACTTTGTCGAGAAAACATTGTAACTTTTAACTTGAGCTTTTTGAGGACAGGAATTGAGCTGGCGTAGCTCAACTGGTAGAGCAGGTGATTTGTAATCACCAGGTTACGGGTTCAAGTCCTGTCGCCAGCTCCAACATCCACATGCGTGGATGTTGGACTATCTACGAACTGTAACACCCCCTGCCGCCGTTAGTTAGGGGGTTGCTATCGGACTCCTTTTCGAAGGTGGCGTGCCCGAGTGGCTAAAGGGGGCAGGCTGTAAACCTGCTGGCTTCGGCCTACGGTGGTTCGAATCCATCCGCCACCACGAAATCTGTATCTAACTCATACAATTTCAAAGTCTAAGACCTGTAAAAGGGGTTTTGGAGACGGTGGGAGTTCCCACCGGCTAAGAACCTCTGTACGTCTTTTTTGCGGGCGTAGCTCAGTTGGTAGAGCATCAGCCTTCCAAGCTGAGGGTCGCGGGTTCGAGTCTCGTCGCCCGCTCCAATCATATGGCTCGTAAATCCATAGTTTAGAGTAATTTCCTGCGAGTACTGCTCGCGTAGCTCAGTTGGTAGAGCGCGTCCTTGGTAAGGACGAGGTCACCAGTTCAAGCCTGGTCGCGAGCTCTATTTTTCGACAGTTTTATAACCCAATATCCTGTATATGAGGAGGTTCATCGGGCAATGGCAAAGAAGAAGTTCGAACGAACAAAACCACACGTGAACATCGGCACGATTGGCCATGTTGATCACGGTAAAACAACCTTGACGGCGGCGATTACTCAGGTTCTGGCGCTGAAAGGTTTAGCTCAGGCAATGGAGTTTGACGACATCGACAACGCACCGGAGGAAAAGGCGCGTGGATTGACTATTAACGTCCACCACGCGGAGTATGAAACAGAAAATCGCCATTATGCTCACGTTGACTGTCCGGGACACGCCGACTATGTCAAGAACATGGTGACCGGCGCGGCTCAGATGGACGGAGCGAGTTTAGTGGTTTCCGCTGCGGACGGGCCCATGCCTCAGACACGCGAACATGTCCTGCTGGCGCGTCAGGTAAATGTTCCGTTTCTGGTTGTCTATATGAATAAGATTGATCAGGTGGACGACCCGGAAATTCTGGATCTGGTGGAACTCGAAGTGCGCGATCTCCTTAACTTCTATGAATTTCCTGGAGATGATCTTCCGGTGATTCGCGGTTCGGCTCTGGAAGCTCTTTCTGCGCCAACCGATGCTGAAAAGACGAAGAGTATTGTCGAACTCATGGAAGCCGTGGACAGTTATATCCCGACTCCCAAACGCGATGTTGACAAGCCCTTCCTGATGCCGGTAGAAGATGTCTTTTCTATCACGGGACGCGGCACGGTCGGAACGGGTCGTATCGAACGCGGCAAAATCAAAGTGGGTGATGAAGTTGAAATCGTCGGTTTCGGCGCTAAGCGCAAGACGGTTTGCACCGGCGTGGAAATGTTCCGGAAGCTGCTTGACGACGGTCAGGCGGGAGACAACGTCGGCTTGCTGCTGCGCGGCGTGGAAAAAGACGAACTCGAGCGCGGAATGGTCATAGCGGCTCCCGGTTCGATTCATCCGCACACGCAGTTTGAAGCACAAATCTATGTATTGGCCAAAGATGAAGGAGGACGTCATACTCCATTCTTTGCCAACTATCGTCCTCAGTTCTATTTCCGCACAACCGACGTTACCGGTTCCATCGAACTGCCGGAAAATGTCGAGATGGTTATGCCGGGAGACAACGTTACCATTAAGGTAAAGCTGATTACCGAAGTAGCCATGGATGAGGGGCTTCGTTTCGCTATTCGCGAAGGCGGACGCACCGTCGGCGCCGGCGCTGTAGCGAAGATTTCTGAATAGTCTTTCTGTTTTAAGGAATCACAGAGAGAAAGCGGGTTCATTTGTTTTCCCCGCCGAGCTCTTAGCCAATTCGTGACCATCCTAAAGCAGCCCTATGTATAGGGATGCGGAGGTCTGTAGCTCAATTGGTAGAGCACCGGTCTCCAAAACCGGGTGTTGGGGGTTCGAGTCCCTCCAGACCTGCCAAAGAGAGAGTAGGAGTCATCAGAGCATCATGATACGGAAAATCTTCAAGTACTTTGCGGATGTAAAAGTCGAGATGAGCAAGGTCAGTTGGCCGACGCGCAAGGATCTCATCGAATCCACGCGCTTGGTGCTGATAATGGCGTTTATCCTTTCCATCATGGTTTTCTTTACAGATCGGGTTCTGAGTCTTCTGCTTGAACTGATGTTGTAAGGCGACAGCATGGTAAGTGATAATTTAAAACCCGAACTTCCCGAGAACGCCGTCACGGAAACGTCACCGGAAGAGCAGGATCCGAAACTGTGGTACGTGATTCACGTTTTCACCGGGCAAGAGGAGAAGATTCGTAACTACCTCTTGGAGGAAGCTAAGCGTCAGGGCATTGCCGAAAAGCTGTCGCAGGTGCTCATTCCCAAGGAAGATGTCGTGGAAATGCGGGACGGGAAGAAACGGATGAAGACCCGCATCTTTTTTCCCGGCTATCTCTTTGTGGAAATGCTGCTGGATCGTTCTACCGAACACCTGATTATGAATACGCCGCAGGTGATTGAATTCGGTCGTCGCAACAAGCCGCAGCCGCTGCCGAAACGGGAAGTGGATCGGATTTTGGGACGATGCAGTGATGCCAAAGGGCGGGAAGTGGTCGAAGTTCCTTTCAGTGTGGATGATTCCATTCGTGTTATTGATGGTCCGTTCAAGGATTTCACCGGCGTCGTTCGAGAAATCAGTATCGAGAAGCGGAAGCTCAAGGTGATGGTATCTATCTTCGGACGCTCGACTCCCGTCGAATTGGATTTCCTTCAGGTTACCACGGAATTAGGAACGTAACGATATAATAGATGACCGGCGAAGCAAATTGTCGTGTCGTCATCGAAATACTCATAGAATTTTTTAGGGCGAGTTTGAGGATAAAATGGCAAAGAGGATTGAAGGGTATATCAAACTGCAGTTGCCCGGTGGACAAGCGACTCCCGCACCACCGGTTGGCCCGGCTCTCGGACAGAAGCAAGTCAACATTATGGACTTCTGCAAGCAGTTCAACTCCCGAACACAAAAATCAAAAGGGACGATTATTCCTGTCGTTATCACCGTCTATGTAGATCGTTCCTTTAGCTTTATTACCAAAACTCCACCGGCCGCTGTGCTGCTGAAAAAGGCTGCGTCCGTGGATAAGGGTTCGGCCGTGCCTAATCGAGAGAAAGTCGCGAAAGTGACGTCGGAGCAGGTTCGTGAAATCGCAACGCTGAAAATGAAAGACCTGAACGCTTATGATGTTGACATGGCGATGAGAATGGTCGAAGGTACGGCGCGCTCGATGGGAATCACGGTGGAAGGTTAGTGGATTATCCGGCGTTCTAAGTGAAAGAGTGGATTCGCCGGGATTTTTTACGTAAAAATTTTCGAGAACTGACCGTCCGGGAGAGCGTTAACGCTCGCTAATACCGGTCATGGAAGGAGAACCGATACAATGTCACGGTCGAAGAGATACCTTACAGGCAGAAAGCAAGTTGAGCGACTGAAGGAATATTCACTGGATGAAGCCATTGAGCTTCTTAAAAAAGTCGCCAACACGAAGTTCGATGAGACCATCGAATGCGTGGTACAATTCGGGGTGGATCCCAAGAAAGCGGATCAGATTGTTCGGGGGACGGTTACGCTTCCCGCAGGGACCGGACGCACCGTTCGAGTTCTGGTGCTGACCAAAACGAAGCAGGATGAAGCGAAAGAAGCCGGAGCCGACTATGTAGGCGCCGACGATTATATCGAGAAGATTAAAGGGGGCTGGCTGGACGTTGATGTGATTGTCGCCACACCCGAGGTTATGCCTCAAGTCGGGCGCTTAGGGAAGATTTTAGGTGCGCGCGGCCTGATGCCGAATCCGAAATCCGGCACCGTGACTCCGAACGTGGAGCAGACAGTCAGTGAGATTAAGGCCGGACGAGTGGAATTCCGTGTCGATAAGGCCGGAATTCTCCATCTGGGACTTGGCAAAGCGAGTTTCACTCCGCAGCAGATAAAGCAGAATATCGAAGAGTTTCTGCGCACCGTTGTCCGGCTCCGTCCGGCGGCTGCAAAAGGCCAATACATCCGCGGAATTTATCTCACCTCGACTATGGGGCCTGGGATTCGTTTGAGCAAAACCGCCGCGGAATTCAAGTAATTTTTTTCGTTGTCTGGGTGTACCAAAATAGATCATCTGCGGACAGAATGTGTACTTCTCCCACAGCCTGCCGCAACAACATGTCATGGACGTTATGGAAAATGTAAAACACGGTCGAGCCGAACCCAATCCTGCGAAAGTCGAAGCGGTTAAAAAGTTGACGGAGCGTTTGGAAAACGCCAATTCAATCTATTTGACTGACTTTACCGGGTTGGATGTTGAGCTGATGACCAAACTGCGCCGCGAATTTCACGAAGCGAAGGCGGAATACATTGTCAGTAAAAAATCACTGACCCGATTGGCGCTGAAGGATGCGGGCTGGACAGACCTTATCGAGATGCTTGACGGCTCTGTGGGATTAGCCTTGGGGCATGATGATCCTGCGGAACCTGCGCGCATTATCGCTAAATTCGCCAAAGCGACGGAGAAACTACCCGTCCGCGGAGGAATTTTTGAAGGTCGCCCGATTGGACCGGCAGATATGGAAGCGATCCGCAATTTGCCGACACGTATCGAAGCCTTGACGGGAGTCGTTCAGATGGTAAACGGGCCCCTGCAGAATTTCGCAGGAGTCATCGCAGGTATTCTGCAAAATTTTGTGGGCGTTTTGGACGCCGTTATCGAGAAAAAGAAAGCCGCTGCGGAAGAGGCATAGCCTGTTTCCTTAAGCAGCACGACCCGCACCGTTTCGGTTAGACAGCCTGGGGCAGCGGAGTCGGTCGAGATATTAAAAATCGCCCCTTCAAATAGTCGGAGGAAGAAGTGCAACAGATTATCGAAGCCATTGAAAAAATGACTGTCATGGAGCTTGTCGAACTCAAGAAGGCTCTTGAAGAGAAGTTCGACGTTACAGCCGCCGCACCTGTGATGATGGGGGCGATGCCCGCTGGGGGTGGCCCGGCTGCGGAAGCTGAAGAAGAGCAGACGGAATTCACCGTGATGCTGACAGATTTCGGAACGAAGAAGATTCAAGTTATCAAAGTTGTTCGCGAGCTTACGAGTCTCGGTCTGAAGGAAGCCAAAGACCTTGTCGAAGGCGTTCCCCAGCCGATTAAAGAGAATGTAACCAAAGAAGAAGCCGAGAAAGTTAAAGCCAAGCTCGAAGAGCAAGGGGCGACGGTGGAGCTCAAGTAGGTTGTCCATCGTGCAATCCCGTCGTATTGCTGAAAAGAGCCGGGAAATGGGTTGCCGGATCCGGAAAATTGGGTCTGGCAATCTTGCATTTTAGAAAGAGCAGCCGCTTGTGTTTGAAACCCGGCTGCTCATGGGTATTTACCCGTCGGAGTTGCTTATTGCTTAGGAGGCAATCTTGCGTGACAATCACAAAATGATTCAGCGCATTTCCTTCTCCAAAATTCCTGAAGTTTTGGAGATTCCCGATTTGTTGGACATTCAGCTTCAGAGCTTCAAGGGTTTCCTGCAGGCGGATATCCCCGTTCACAAGCGGAAACATCAAGGATTGCAGGCGGTCTTCGTGAATATCTTTCCGATTATCGATAACCGGGAAGAACATATTCTGGAGTTCGTCGAATACCATATCGAGCCGCCGAAATACACTGAAGACGAATGCCGCCAGCGAGGAGTCACGTACTGCGCGACTCTCAAGGTGAAGATGCGTCTGTCATCGCGCGAAAGTTCCAAAGAGGGCGTGGGATTCGATAATACCATCGAAGCGGATGTCTATCTGGGAAATCTCCCGGTGATGACAAGCTCGGGGACGTTTATTATCAACGGAGCGGAACGTGTGATCGTCTCCCAACTCCATCGGAGTCCGGGAGTCTTTTTCGGTGAGGATATTCATCCCAACGGGAAGAAGATCTATTCGGCGCGCATTATTCCGTTCCGGGGTTCCTGGATAGAATTCACGACAGACATCAATGACGTGCTCCATGTTTACATCGATCGACGCAAGAAATTCCCCGCGACGATGCTCCTGCGCGCACTCGGACATGAATCGGATTCGGATATCCTGCGCTTCTTCGATTTTATCGAAGAAGTCAGCTTGACCAGCAAGGATCACAAAGAAATCGGGCGCATTGTCGCCGCCGATATTATCAATCAGGAAACCGGCGAAGTTATTCTCACCGGTGGGACGGAGCTGACCGAAGAGAACATCGAGATGCTTCGTGAAGCGAAAGTGCGTACGGTGGAAGCACTTCGCTTCCGCAAAAAAGACATCGCTTTCGAAATCATCCAGAATACGCTGCGAAAGGACCAAACCAAGCCTCCCGACTCGG
>CBDVDL010000067.1:0-8461 GCA_965372735.1 uncultured Alphaproteobacteria bacterium
ATTTGTGCTGAAATTCCCGCGCGACAAGATATGCATTCCGCCGGAAGATACTCAACCGGGGGATAGACGAGAATGATAGAAAAGCTTAAAGAAATACAAGCGCATTATGCGGAGCTTGAGCAGCGTCTGGTCGACCCGCAAATCGCTTCCAATCCTGAGCTCTCCACACCGCTTCTGAAGGAACTCAAGGAGCTAACTCCGGTGGTGCAATCCGCACAGCGGCTGATAGACTTGCAAAAGCGCGCCGAAGAAGCAACCGTTATGCTCAAGGAGCCGGATGAGGATATGCAGGAGCTTGCCCGTCAGGAGCTCTTGGAAACACAGTCGCGGATTGCTGAGGTCGAAGACGAAATCAAAGGGCTGCTCCTGCCGCGAGACCCGGATGATGATCGAAATGCGATTCTTGAAATTCGCGCCGGAACCGGCGGGGACGAAGCGGCTCTTTTTGCGGCGGATTTGCTGCGAATGTACACTCGTTTTATCGAGCGGCACAAATGGAAACAAGAATACCTGACGGTGAACCCCAGTGAAGCCGGGGGGTTCAAAGAGGTTGTTCTGCTCGTGAGCGGTGACGGAGCTTATGGGACGCTCAAATGGGAGAGCGGAGTGCATCGCGTCCAGCGAGTCCCTGCGACCGAAAGTCAGGGACGTATTCACACATCCGCAGCGACGGTCGCGGTATTGCCTGAAGCCAAAGATGTCGATGTGAACATCAACACGGATGACCTGCGCATTGATGTGTATCGTTCGCAGGGCGCCGGTGGCCAGCATGTGAACACAACCGATTCGGCGGTGCGCATCACCCATTTGCCATCCGGGATTGTCGTCAGTTGTCAGGATGAACGTTCGCAATACAAAAATAAAACAAAGGCGATGAAGCTGCTGCGCGCCCGGTTGCTGGATCGGGCCAAGCAGAAGGAAGCGGCAAAAATCGCCGCTGACCGCCGAGCTCAAGTCAAAACAGGGGATCGCAGCGAAAAGATTCGCACTTATAACTTTCCTCAAAACCGTGTCACGGATCACCGAATCAACCTGACCCTCCACCGCTTAGAAAGCATTTTGGGGGGGAATTTGGGTGAACTGATTGAAAATCTAAAACTTCATGACCGCGCCGAGAAACTGAAAGTCGGCGCAAATTGACCCTTCCTATGACCCACTCCTCGCCACTTGGCGTCGTCATCGTATCCTACAATACCTGCGAGTTCCTTCGCGGGAGCCTTTTAGCTTTAAAGCGTCTTTCGGATGAAGGCCCTTTTGATATTGTCGTCGTGGATAATGGATCCTCCGACGGCAGTGTTCAGATGGTAGCCGATGATTTTCCTGAGGTGCGGCTGATTGCGCTCAAAGAGAATTTAGGCTTCGCTCAAGCCAACAACCGCGCGGTTAAAGAGCTATCCAACCCGGAAATCCTTTTTTTGAATCCGGATACCGTACTCACGCGGGGGGCTATAGAAAAGCTGCGCGAGCTTTTGGATACTCATCCCGCCGCTGCTGTTGCCGGGGGACAGCTCGTCATCGAGAATGGCGATCCCCAGCCTTCCAGCTTCGCTTTCCCGACGCTCTGGCGCGAGTTCTGGAGCTATTTACCGGAGTTGAAAGGATTTTTTCATGTTCGCGCGCTCGCGTCTCGGCTCTCGCGGCTGCTTCCCGGTCTCTGGCGTGGAAGCTATCGCTGGGATCCTGAAATTCGGCAAGTGGATTCCGTTGCGGGAGCCTGCATGATTATTCGCGCAGATGCTTTTCGTAAGTTGGGCGGATTTCGCAAGGAATTCTTCCTATATCACGAAGAATTGGAATTATGCTACCGTCTGCGTCAGCAGGGTTGGGAGGTGTGGCTGGAGCCGCGCGCCCGGGTTATCCACTATGAAGGCCAAGCCAGCGGCACGCGCCGCTTTCGCCTCGCTCCGACGCACATTCTCCGGTATCGCCTAAAGGGGATGGACTATTTCTGGTCGAAGCATTGTTCGCGCTTTTCTTATACTGTCTGGGGTTTGATGGTGCGTTTTATTCTGCGTTTCAGAGCCATCCTATGTTGGAGCTCGGCTTTGCTGACAAGCCGCGACAAACGGAAACGACTGCGGCAGAGAAGCGCGGAGCTCTGGCAAATTGTCGGAGAGCTGAAAAGCGAAGAGCAAAGGCTTGACTCTTAGAGACAATCTGTGTATATTTACAATCTTAAACTTGCCTGAAAACGCGGCACTTTTTGCGCGCGTTTTCTTCCATTGCCCCCCATTTTTAGCCTTGGAGGTTTCCCTGTGACAGCACACGCTATTGATCACTTTCGTAATATTGGGATTTTTGGCCATGGCGACGCCGGAAAAACGACTCTTGCCGAAGCGCTGCTCTTTTCGATGGGAGAAGGGACGCGTCTGGGGTCAATTGATGACGGTACCACTCATTCCGATTATACCAAAGCCGAAATCGAACGCAAGATATCTATTCAAGCCAGCGTCCTGCGAGGCGCTTGGAAAGACCATATCATCACGCTTCTTGATACGCCCGGTTTTTTTGATTTCGTGGGTGAAGTCGTCAGCAGCCTGCGCGTTGTGGATTTAGCATTGTTTTCGATTAATGGCTCTTCCGGGACGGATGTGGGAACGGATCGCATCTGGGATATGGCGGGCAATCTTGACTTGCCGCGCATGTTCTTCGTTTCGAAGCTGAACCGAGATCATATCAACTGGGATAATATCATCGAAGGAATTCAGGAGCGTTTCACCGACCGTGCCTGTCTGGTACAATTCCCCCTCGAGACCGGCGAAGGTTTTACGTCGGTCGCGGATGTTCTATTGATGAAGAAGCTGAAGTTTGCAATGGATGGTTCTGGGAAGTTCGAAATGTCCGAGCTTGATGGGGATACGAAAAGCCGCGCGGAAGATTTGCGCAGCAAGCTTGTGGAACTCGCCGCGGAAGCCGATGACGAACTTATGGAAGCGTTTTTCGATAAGGGAGACTTGACGCCGGAACAGTTCGAAAAGGGATTGAAACTTGGCCTGAATAGCGGCAAAATTTTTCCGATACTGTGCGGTGCTGGTGACAGCAATATCGGGATTCGCCGGCTTCTCGACTTCTTGGTTCAATACGCACCTTCGCCGCTCAACCGTCCGGCGGTTGTCGGAACATCTCCCGACGACGGCAAAGAACTTACTCGCGCCCCATCCGAGAGTGATCCTGCGGCGGCGCTTGTATTTAAAACAATTTCGGAAGCTCATTTAGGTGAGCTGTCCTTTTTCCGTGTTTTTTCCGGGACAATAACCCCCGGCATGGAACTAAAAAATTCTAACACGAACAGCACGGAAAAGATTGGCCAGCTTTTCTGGATGAGCGGCAAGAAGCGAACGCAAGCCGACAAACTTGTCGCGGGAGAAATCGGAGCGACGGTTAAGCTGAAGAATACACGCACCGGCGATACACTTTGCGACCCGCGCCATCTCTTTCAGTTCCCGGCGATTGAATTTCCGGCTCCGGTTCTGGAGACGGGAATTGTTCCGAAAGCTAAGGGTGATGAGGAAAAGATTTCGGGTGGCATGCACGCTCTGAAGGCTGAAGATCCGAGTTTTACGCTGACCATGGATGCCGAACTTTCTCAAATCGTTCTCGCCGGGCAGGGTGATTTGCACTTGACGATTCTGGTGGACAAGCTGAAAGAAAAATCGGGCGTTGAAGTCGAATTCGTGGAACCCAAGATTCCCTACAGGGAAACTATCCGCGGCTCGGCTGAAGCTGAAGGGAAGCATAAAAAACAGAGCGGCGGCCGGGGGCAGTTCGGCGTGACGTTTGTGAAATTGGAACCGCAGCCTCGCGGGGAAGGCTACGAATTCGTCAATCAAATCACGGGTGGTGCCATTCCTACGAAGTTTATCCCCGCCGTGGATAAGGGAATCAAGGAAACGCTGCTGCGGGGCGTCATCGCCGGTTACCCTGTGGTGGATGTTAAAGTAAGTCTCTATGATGGGAAGTTTCACGATGTGGACTCGTCGGAACTCGCGTTTAAAATCGCGGGATCTCTGGCATTCCGCGGCGCCTTCAAAAAATGCAAGCCGATTATGCTGGAACCGATTTATGACCTTGAAGTGCGCGTGCCGGAAGAATTCATGGGCGACATCATGGGAGACCTTTCCAGTCGCCGCGGCAAGATTCAAGGGATGGACGCCGAAGGACGCATGCAGGTGATTCGAGCGAAGATTCCTTTGAAAGAACTCTATCGCTATTCGACGGCCTTGCGGTCGATGACGCAGGGACGCGGCATCCACACGCAGAGTTTCTCTCACTATGAGGATGTGCCGCCGGATATTCAGCAGAAGCTCGTGGCGATTCACACCGAAGAGAAGGAAGAGGATTAGTGGAGATACTCTGGGCTCCGTGGCGGATGGAGTATTTACGCGGGACAGCCGTGGAAGACGAAAAGAAAGACTGTATTTTTTGCAGGATGCTGAAAGAGAATCGGGACAGAGAGAATCTGATTCTCTATCGCGGTTCGTCGGCGTTTGTCGTGATGAATCTCTATCCGTACAATTCCGGGCATTTGATGGTCGTCCCGAATCGACATATCGGCCAGCTTGCGGATTTGCAGCCAGAGGAAATGCTCGAGCTCGGAAAGCTGCTCCAACAAACCGTGAACGTTCTCGAACGCACGATGCAGCCGCAGGGTTTTAACATCGGCATGAACTTGGGGCGAATTGCGGGTGCGGGAATCGCTGATCATATCCATTATCACTTGGTGCCGCGCTGGGGCGGCGATACGAATTTCATGCCGGTCGTCGGACAAACGAAAGTACTCTCGGAATCTTTGCAGGAAGGCTGGGAGAGACTGAGCAAGGCTTTTCGCGATTCTAAGGGATGAACCTCGTGAAATGCGGCAAGGGCGAACTCCTCGCCGAGGCAGATCCCCCGATCTGCCCGGAATGTTGATATTCCATAAAGTAATTCCCATGAACTGCGGAAAAGGCGAGCTCGAAATTTTTCAGGGGGATATCACCGACCAGACGACCGAAGCTATTGTTAATGCGGCGAACAGCCATTTGATTTTGGGCGCGGGAGTCGCCGGAGCGATTGCTCGCAAAGGTGGGCCATCTATTCAGGAAGAATGCAACCGACACGGGGCTATCAACGTCGGTGAAGCGGCGATTACCGGCGCGGGAAATCTGCCGTGCAAATGGGTGATTCATGCAGCGGGGATGGCGCCCGGCGGGCCGGTCACCGCGAACGCTCTTGAAAACTGCACACGCGCCAGCCTCGACATCTGCCGCAAACAAAACATTTCCTCCATTTCCTTTCCAGCGATTGGCGCGGGCATCGGCGGTCTTGATATTAATGTTTGCGCCGAGACGATGCTGAAGGTCGCTCGGCAACATCTCGAACAATTCGACATCCCTCAAAAAGTTGTTTTTGTCCTCTGGGACTCGCCCACTTTCGAGACCTTTCTGAGGGCATGAAAGCAAGTGGCGTGAAATGATGATATATCGGCGCCACCTCATAAACCTGCTGCTATTTCATGCGGTGGCAGGAGGAGGATATCAGTGAACAACCTGCCCCGCTCGTCAAACCGTCAAGCTCTCACCCGCCGAACCATCCGCAATAAGGACTAAACCGCGATTGGAACAATCTCATATGATCATTTTAAGACATCTTTGGTCGATGAAAAACCGATCCTATTTGGTACCGGTTTCGGTGATGTCTCTGGCACTCCTTTTGCGTTTGCCGGGCCTTGGCTACAGCTTCTGTGGCGATGAATGGTGGTCTTTTCTTCGCGACAGCGATTATTTCCTGACAACCAGCGGGGACCGCTACCGACCGGTCTTTTTCACGCTCCTGTTTCTCTGGCGCACCCTTGGCTTCGATGGTGAGATCGGCCTGCGGATGCTACCCTTGATTTTTGGCGTCCTTTCGGTGCCTTTGGCGTGGACCGTCGGTCTTCGCATGGGAGGGCGTGGGTTTGCTCTCGGTTTCAGCCTGCTTTTAGCAACCTCACCCTTTCATATTGAGTTATCCCAGGAGCTGCGCATGTACTCGCTTATTGCCTTTTTGAGTCTCGCCCAGCTTGCCTGCTACCTACATTACCGAGAACATGGCCGTTTTTTAGCTTTAGTTTTGGGATTCTTTGTTGCTCTCATTGCTATGTTCACACACCCCTTCTATGCACTTTACCTCCTGGGTTTTGGTTTGCTTGCTCTTTTGGATCGGCGTACAGTCCGATATAAACCATTTCTCGTCTCGCTTTTTATCGTTGGGCTTCTCTATCTTCCAAATATCGGGAATATTTTCTATTTTCAGCCAGGTGCCTATAAGGAATTCGTTGTCCATCTCCCCAGTGCATTGCCGAAACTCGCGACTGCTTTCAGTGTAGGATTCAATTTATTCAATATTCCGGAACTTTCACTGGGTAGGGGGCTAGGCTGGCAGATTGTGTGGCAGAATTGGTACTACCTTGTACCCTGCCTACTTGTTTTTGGGCTGCTCGTAATCGGCGCCATAAGATGGATGACCTTTCCAGGTCACGGGCTCACGCTTGCTATGACGGTTAGTCTGCTCGTTTTGCCAGTCATTTTGGTATTCGTACTGGCTTGGATCGCCCAGAAGAATTTTTCACACCACAAGTATCTCATTTTCTTGTTGCCACAAGTGCTCCTCCTCTTCGCGTGGGGTTTTCAAGGACTTAGGCTACGCTCCTTGCAAATCGCCACAGGATTACTCTACAGCTTTCTGATCGGTTTGGCCCTTTTCCATTTTTACGCGGACCCTGTGCACTTTGGTCGCCGCACCAATTGGCGCGATGCGGCGATGTATCTCAAGGAACACCTGGATAAGGAAGTCTCCCTCGTTCTCTTCGAGGATACCAGCTACAATTATCTGAATTATTACAGTTATGGAACTCGCCCTTTCTGGATACGGGTAAAAGTTCCTACGGATTCCGACCGGGTCACCGGCTATGCGTCCTACTTGCGAGGAAAACTGGCACATACCCACGTAGTCTATTATCTGCGCGAAGATGATAAGCAAAACACGCTTGACCCAAAGGATGTTATTCCCAAAGCGCTACGCATGATCAGCACGGATGAACAATTCATCCCTTACAATCGACGGCTTCAACTATATAAATGGAACTTGGCCAAGGATCATTAATGAGGCGCCAGCTTTTTACTTGCACCGCTCGATGTGGCCTGTCACTCTTTCCTATCCACGCGGTCTTTTCCGCATGTAGGATTTCTGGCTAGCGCTATTTATAAAAGGGTTTGCCCGATGTTTTCTTGGTTCACTAAACGGGGTGCTCCTGTGTCCCGCAGTTTCGGCCGGGTTAGGGACCGGGTCTGCCAAAGAAGCCGCCGCCGTTTGACAAATGGCATTAAAATGTAATTGACGTGAATAGGAAGTTTTTGTTATCCTCAGGCATGACTGAATGCCGAACCTGTTTGACCGATGAGCAGCGGGCGTTGATCGTGACCCACTTGCCGTGGAAGTCGGGCGCAAAGCTGGATTGTTCTTGCCTGCGTTATAATCTTCTGAAACGACGATGAAGTGGGTTCTTGGGATGGTCATCGTTCCTGAGCTGAAAAGGAATACACGGTTTCAAACCATACTAAGGAGGTACCCTTGCGTTATCGAATTCGTACGGGGGCACTCGCATTTATTTTGCACCGGGTCACAGGGTTGGCTCTGGTGCTCTATCTTTTCGTGCATATCTTCTCGGTGTCGAGGCTGGCCAATCCGGCGAGCTTCAACGAGGAGATGGCCCTCTATTCATCGGCGCTTTTTAAATTCGTCGAGCTGGGACTGCTTGCCGTCGTGGTCGCGCATGTCCTGAATGGAGCGCGCATCATCGCGGTGGATTTCTGGGGCGCGTCTCGCAAACAAGCCACGGTTTTCTATGTTGCGGTCGGAGTCGGTACGCTGGTTGTGCTCTATGGCGCGATTCATTTTCTGCCTGCGGTTTTCGACGGCATCTCCAGCGGCCAATTGCTGTCTCCAAGCTATGAAGTTATTCATGGGGGGGGGCACTGATGCTGAGAGAAAGAGGATTTGAACCGGGAGGCCAGTTTATCTGGTTTTTCCACCGGGTTTCGGGATTTGCTCTGGTGATATTGCTGATTCTGCATTTCGCCTGGGTGCATTTTTCGACGGATGTCACCAGCGATGGACTGCTGACATTCAATGATGTTATGAACCGCCTTTCCAGTCCGTTTTTTAAAGCGATTGATTTGAGCTTTTTAGTGCTCGCGCTGGCGCATGGACTCATGGGTGTCATGCTTTCGATTCAAGACTACATCAAACGGCAAGGCTTACGCATGATAGCGGTCGGAACCGTGTGGATATTAGCGATTGTGTTCGGTGTGTGGGGAAGTGTTACGATTCTGACATTGAAACCGCACGAGCCCGGCACGACGCCGGAGCCTGTTCGGAAAGTAACCGGCGTGGCTCAGCCCGCTGAAGAAAATCAGGCCCTGTGGTCAATTGTGGAGGATGG
>CBDVDL010000068.1:0-8443 GCA_965372735.1 uncultured Alphaproteobacteria bacterium
AAAACCTCGGATCCATCGTGTTATTAACCATGCTACAACTCCTAACAAGACGATAAGTGCTGTCGCTTTCGTCAATAATGCTACGCCGCATAAAACACCGATTAAAAGAGAATTTCGAAATGATTGGTTTCTGACGGTTAAGAGGAAAATCAAACCACTCAGGGTGATCAATAGATTATCATTATTGATCGAGCTTGATAAAAATGTATATGTTGGGAGCAGACAGACCATGCCCATCGTAAAGATTCTCAAGAGGAGATCCTGAACACCGAGATGGTTTAGTATTTTCAATGCAAGAAAAATATTGATAAGCCATAGCGCAATCGAACCAAAACGGAAAACGACAATGGTGATGTGACTCTCACCGGAGAAACGAGTCGCGATACCATATACTGGGGCTAACAATATGTAATAGACAGGAGGTTGGTAATACTCCCAATCGTTTGTGAAAGCGTCCATTTTGGATGTTTGCACAGGGAATGTGCGTTCTTCATAGATGTATTTGACGTATTTAAAGTGAGCCTGTTCATCAGGTGCATTGAATGTTGGATTGAAGCAGGCGATTGCGATTCGACAGATAACACCTGTGATAATTACGATTAGAAATAGCTGCCGAAATGGAAGAGCTGACGCCCTGTCATGACGACAAAGCACTCCCCAGATAATGATGCCTAAACCCAAGCCGATGCCGGTCGCGAGAACGACCCAACCATAGCTCATTTAAAAGGATTCTCCATCGGTTTTGATCTTTCGGTGAGGATTCCGGGTCGGCTGTGAGCAACCGACACCACATATTATTTCGGCCAGAAGGCGGAATCGTACACGCGGCTTGTGCCGTCACCGCCGCCGCCGACCCAGCGCCCTGCCTGTTTTTCGACTGCACGGAATTCGCCGAGGCCTGCGCCGCCATGATCGTCTTGCGCGCCGACAAAGACGGCGACTTTCCAATCAGATGGTTCGCCGTTAAAATATTTTCGCGGCAGCGCAAAGCGGATTTCCTTTTTGGAGACATCGCCAATCGGATAACGCGGATCAGTCGGAATGAATTCCGCAAGGATATTATTTTCACCATCGGTCACGCGCAGCCCGCCGCCGATATAAATAAACCGGTTCGCTTCGTAGCCTTCAGGAAGCAGCACGCCCGCGTTTGCGCCAACGGTTCTGGTACAGGGATTTTTGTTCGAGCAATTTTTTTGACGAATCGCAATCGCCGCGAACGTGAGTTGGAAACCGTATTCCGGATGCCAGCCGGGCTGCACAAGATTTTTGAAACGCAATGTAACATAAAGATTCTTTTTGTCGGTGTTGATTTCGAAATGCGTCAGGTCGAGAATACCAGGCTCGAAAGATGGAGCGGTGGGGTACGTAAAATCGCCATCGCCGATATCGTCGCCTTCAGGATCATCGAAAGAGACGGCAAGTTTCGTATTGGAATTTTGTGCGGTCACCTGTTCGCCAGAAAGCCGAGCATGTTTCGGCTTCTGCAGCGATTTCAATCCCGAGCGAATATGCGGCTTGGCAAACGTCAGCTCATCAGGTGGTTCGCTGTAAGGCCAGCCGTCGAGCACAGCGGGAGCGACTGGCGCGCCGTCCACTTCGATAATATTCTTCGCTTTTCGCCAGATCACTTCGACGGATTTATTTCCTTGCAGGAATCCTCGAATGCCATTCGGGAATGCAAAGAATTCAAGCGGAATCGGTTCCGGTGGAACTTTTAGCGCGTGAAGAATAATCTTCACAGAATCAGCGTTTGAATCTATTTCGAGTCGAACAGGTATCTTGCCGAAGTTGACATTCGCTTCGACATGCTCCCATTCAGGAGGAACGCGGGGGAAAATGCGCCAGAAAGTTTGCTGCTTTCCCTTCACCTGAACCGGGCGGATGCCGAGGAAATCCTGATAGAATACGCGGCAATATTCTGCGAGCGACCAAGCTTGAGAAACCGTTCCGGATGTGCGCGGTAGAGCATTTCCTTTTTGTGGGATCGCATCGTAAAGTTCCGGCAGTGTTCCGACGGATTCGCCATTTAAGATTTCATTCTGTTCGACGCGCGTGATATCCCATGCGAGTTCGCCGTGACCTGATGAAATAAGAATACTTTTCACCGGCCCGGAGAGCCAGAGCCAGACGATGCCGTTATGGTACGCGGCATCTTTCGGATAGTTCTCATGGAGATGAAACGGATGGAAATTGTTTTCCGTTTGCGCAAGCGACGCAACGCCGTAGAGGTAGGTGCATTCTTCAACTACTGTGCGCAAAACAGATGCGGCGACGCCTTCAGGTAGCAGCGGCGTCAGCGGAACGGTCAGCGCAAAAATCTGATTGGGACGGATTTGTGTATCGGGTGCGCCGTCACTATTCAAATGGTCATAGAGTCCTTTTCCATCGGGACGGATAAAATATGTCGAGAAATTCTCGGCGATTTTGTGGCGAGCGTCAAGCCAGAGATTGAATTCATCGTCGGAGATATTTGTGGAACAGGTGACCGCCATTTTGAGCGCCGCGTCCAATGCCGCGTGCCAGAGCGCCTGCACTTCGACAGCGCGATTGCCTCGCGGCGACCACGCGCCTTCCGGGCCGACAGCGTCCATCCATGTTTCCGCATCGCCGTGACAAATGAAGCCCAGTGAATCTCTGCGCGCCAAAGCTCCCGCAAGCGCGAGCCGCACAGCGCCGTCAGGCGAACCGCGCTCGTAAGAAGGTTCGGCGAGCAGCTTTTCGGCAAGACTCCAGTCGCCGGAATATAAACAGTATTCGTAGAGTTCGCGAATCCACCACGGTGTGCCGTCGGTGGTGTTGAAAACGATTTCGTCAGGGCGAGCGCGATTGGGAATGCGGCCGAATGTGTGCGATGTGGAATCTTTGTTCTGCCACCGGGCGAATTTGATCAGAATTTTATGCGCGGCATCGAAATGTCCTGTGACGAGCAGCGCTCCGGGCAACGAGATAAAAGTGTCGCGCCCCCATGCTTCGGCGAACCACGGATACCCCGCCCACAATTCCGAACCATCAGCGGCCTGCAAGTCGAGCAGCGATTTTTTTGCCCAGCGAAGTGCGTCTGTAACGGCGGAATCGGTCGCATGAAAAGCCGAGATAGAAAATAAACTGCGAAGCACGTTGCGCCGTGAAAGCGAGGAAGCTCCACGGTCGGTAAGCAGTCGCCGCGCAGATTGGAGAGCGTCTTCTTCGGTCGTGCCGTGCGCAATCACCCAGTTGGGAACAAGAATATGGAAGCGCTGTTGTCCGTAAAACGGACCAAAGGAAGTGAGGCTGTCGGGAAGTAAATACGATATCTTTTCCATGCGCCCCTGGAGAATTTTGTCGGAGGGCCACGTAGCGGCGAGAAATACTTTTCCGTTGGGAGGTGGACTGATGGTTAATGCATCCGGATAATGTTTGATGTCTCGTTTGTCAAGCGCTCCCGGCGCGAAAACGAGTTCGAGCGATAAATCCTGCGATGCTTCACTTAATCCAATTACTCGCACGAAATCTCGCATCGCCGTATTGAGAACGAATGTCATAGAGTCGGACGTGAAGCTGACTCCCTGCGCCCAGAAATCCGCTTTGGCTGCCGAGCGGTCGAAAAGCTCGTCGCCATGCCATAGGCGGATGTCATCGAAAAGTTTCTCTCCCGCGACCGTCAACCCCATGAACGGATTCTGACGCAGCGCTGCAGTTGTGCCGAAGAAAAAAGACGTTTCATTGCCGGAAAAGATATAGCTGCGCGCTGATTCTTGGGTAGGTGGGATAGGGTAGGTTTGCAAGCGAACATTTTGCGCAAGCAAAGTATTCGTCATCACGAGAAGAAGAACAGTTAGCAGGGAATATCGCAAAAACATTTTTATTCCTTTGCCGCTTGTAGGGGCACTCCCGCGTGTGTGCCCGTCATTTGGATATGCTCGCGGGCGGACACGTGGATCCGCCCCTACATGAATGGCGCAACGGGTGTCTGTCAGTAAAACGCCGCCGAAGAAGTCAAATTCCCCGGCGGCGGATTTTAGGTTTTCTTGTTTATCCGCGACCGGAGGTCACGGGTAGTAAAGGAATTGTTATAAGAATCAGCGCAGGAGAATCATTTTGCGTGTCGATACGAAGTTGCCCGCTCGCATCCGGTAAAAGTAGATACCCGATCCGACAGGCGAACCAAATTGATTGTGCCCATCCCAGACGATCTGGTGAACACCTACCGAAAAAATATCATCGGTCAGAACTTTCACCTGCTGCCCCATGACATTATAGATGGCGATGGTCACGCGGCTGCGGCTGGAAATTTCAAAGGGGATGGTGCAAGTTGGGTTGAACGGATTCGGATAGTTTTGCTTCAGCGCGAATACTTCCGGGATTTCAATCGATTGTTCCGGCACGTCAAGCTGAATCGGTTCGTCGGCAATCACCCACACCCGCCCCTGATAGCCGCTCAGGCTCGAAACGATAGTCGTAAGTTGTGCGCCGGTGCGTTCGAGGTACGTTCCGGTCAAGAGCTCGCTTAAGTAGTAGGTCGAATCCGGGTGAAGCCCGATATCGTCGGTCGGAACCGTAATGGTAGGAACCTGTGAATTGGATGCCATGTTGAGCGCGACGATAATCGGAAGTTCGCCTTCAATATACCGCAGATAAGAATAAACGACACTCGATTGGCTGTTGGTTATCCGCTCCACTTGAGGGCTCCGAATAGACAGGAACTGTTTGCGAAGCTGGCAGAGTTGGTAATAGTAATGCGAAAGGCCTTCCGGGCCTCCGTTCCAGTCAATCAAGCCGCGCCGGGATGTTTCACCGACTTCCTGACCTGCGTAGATGAGCGGCACACCATCAATGGTGAACAGAAGCAAAGCCGCCAGTTTCGATTGTGTTTCGCTGTTGTAGGAAATGTAGCGGCTTTCGTCGTGGTTTTCCAGAAAACGGAAGGGATATTTATAAGGTGGATAGGGATAACCGTAGTTCGTAATGACGGTGTGAAGATTGTTGATGCTCGGAATGCCGCCCTGGAACAAATCAGAAAATCCATCATGGTAAAGTGTCCAATCGTAGAGCAGATCAAATCGGTCGTAGAAGTCATTGAATTCGTTCGCACCCATTTCCCCTAAGAGCAGGATTTCGGGATAGAGCTTCTTGAGCGCATTATGCCATTGCGGCCAGAAACCCGGTGTCCGACCTTGCGGGCCCCACGCCACATCACAGCGATACCCGTCTATGCCGAATTCATCAACCCAGTATTTACAGACATCGATGAAATAATTAACGACTTCCGGATTATCGAAGTTCAGATTCGGCATGTTCGTCCAGTTGTAGTAGTAGGTGTAGTCGCCATTGGCATCACGGTCGTAATAATCCCAGTAGTGCGAGAAGCGTCCGTAGCGAAGCGCGTCCTGCATGAAGGGATGTTGAATTGATGTGTGATTAATCACCATGTCCAGAAGAACGCCGATGTCGTAGGAATGAGCGGCATCAATCAAGTCGCGCATATCCTGTTCGGTGCCGAGGTCTTCTTCGACGCCGTAGTAATCCACAATTTCGTAGCCGTGTTCAGTCGGACCGGGAAAGGTCGGTGTGAGCCAGATGTAGTTGACGCCCAGGCCGGCAATCCGCTCCATGTCGGCAGCAATCGCCGCAAGATGATCACTGGTCGAATAGGCGCGCGGATAGATTTCATAGATGATAGCATCGCGCACTTTCCAAGTGGATTCATCCAGCTCGAACGCGTCCACTGAATCATCATAGACCGTGAAGACGGTTTTAGCGGTGACTCCCGGGCCGGTCGCTTCGTCCAAATCGAGCGAGAAGAAATACTCGCCGTTGGATTCCGGCAACGTGAAGCTCGCGATGGCGGCGTCCGGATTTGTTAACGTGACTTCTTCCGGATTGTCTTCATCGGCACTCCAGAGATATTCCAGATTCGGACTGTCGGGATCTGTCGAAGCGGAAGCGTCCAGGACTCCTTCATCGCCTTCGACGCTTGCGTCGATGACCGGGTCAGGCGTGTGATTGACATCAAGTACGAATACAGTCTGTGATGAGCGTCCGGTATCGCCCACAGCGTCAATCCCTTCCAGCCGGAACGTGTTGATGCCTTCAACCAGAGTGACATCGACTGTGAACGTATCTTCACTTGTGGGAATAACAATCGGCGGATTGTCGTTTTGGTAGAGATTGATAGAGACGACGGTCTCTGCACTTTCGAGCGTACCCGTGAGTTCCTGATCCGCGAAAATCGTTGACGCGCCGCGGGAAAGAATGGTCATGATGGGCCCGCTGTGGAAAACATTCGGGCCGATACTGTCGGGATGAATCGCGACGAAACCGCGTCCGGTCGCATCAAAGGTCGCCGTGCGGTTTTCCGACCAATTCATAAGCAACACATTTTGCAGGCGCGGTGTAATAAACAGCGCATCGAAAATATCCGGGTCGGACGGACTGTCATCCCCGCCGTGAGCCGCGTCAATTTCGTACGCGTCGCCGTCAGACGGGTCACTTAGAAACGCACAGCAACTGAAGTACCACTCGGTTTGATAATTGCCCATCACAGCTTCCAAGTCGGCGCGGGCAAGTTTGAATTCGAAACGATTTTCGCCATAGGCAACCGGGTCGAGTTCGATTTCGGCGCCGTAGGTCAGTGGCGAACGTGATAGGTAGAGTGTGTTCAAAAGCGCAGGGCTTGTCGCGCTGGTCGTCGTATCGCCCAAGACAAACGCTACGCCGCAACCGTTCCAATCCGGGAATTCCGTTTCCAAACTGAACGACGCTGTGGGAGCAAATGGCGGTGCGATGTCGCTCAGGATATGCATAAAGACGCGGGTTTGTTCAGTGATGACAACCATTTCGACCATAAACGCTAAGCTGTCTCCTTCAGCGGCTTCGGAAATAACGAAGCCTAACAAATCAGCATCGCCTTCAACGCCATAAGGATCCGAGTAGGAGCCCGGCCCAAAATCATCTGCCCGGGAATCAAGAGCGTAGAAGCCTTCCTCGGATTCGACAACCCACACCGCTCGCGTTGCTGTGCGGTCTCGTGCGGCGCTGTCCTGCGCTGTCACCGTTATTTCATGTTCGCCGGGATAGGCGGTAATCGGTTCAATCCAGAGACTGTCGCTTGCGGGATACCAGATGGAGACGTTGGGCGCATCATCCCAAGTCACACTGGGGTCGCCTTGAAGGCCGGGACCTAAATCACCTTTTCGCACCTTTGCCCACGGCGAAATTTCCGCTGTAGCGCCGCGATAGACTTCTCCCTCAGGCGGGTAAAATTGATAAATCTGCGGTAGTGTATCCAGAGAAATTGTGATGAGATTATTGTGGTAGCCGCCGGGAGCGAAATTGGGATTGTCAGGGTCATTCTGCCATTCGCCGCCGTTCAGAACGAATTTATATTCATGCGTTCCCGCGGGAATAGCGAATTCTTTCATCCACACGCCGTTCTCATCCGGCCCGTCAAGCGGGTCATGGGAGGTACTCCAGCCATTGAATGTTCCGGCCAAATTGACGGATGTGATGGTTCCAATGTATCCGCCAAACGCCGAACGCGGATCATAGGCAAAAACATGATGCGCCAGAATCGGTTCCGGAGGTTCTTCGAGGATAATATCCCAGTTGGCGCCGTCATTGCCGTCCCAATTAACGCCGTCAAGTGTGACGAAATGGATGGTGTAGGTCGTATCATTGCTTTGGATGGACAGAGACCAAATGCCGCCGCCTTGTGAATTCATCGGCGTCTGCACGGCATGACCATCACCCCAAGGAACGGTTCCCGGAGGCCACATGCTTGCCGGAGGTTCGATCCAAGCGCCATGATAAGGCTCATTAATTCCCCAGTGAAGAAGGACGGTGGCAGCGTCGTCGGGAAGTGCGCCGGGAATTGTGTTGTAATAGATGGTCACCAAATCGCCCGGTTCGGGTTCTTCCGGTGTCCACCAAGCCACAACATCGCCCGAGACGAAATCAATGCGCCAGTTTGCACCGGCATTATTGTCCCAAGTATCGCCAAGGTCAGTGAAGACGAATTCAATATGGCGGATGCTCGTATCCGGATCGATAGTGAGAGTCCAGACTGTATCGGTGCCTGCAACCATCGTCATTTGAACGGCATAACCGTCCCCGGAAAGATGGCAACCAGCCGGCCAGATTTCTTCCCGCGCAGCATACAAATTACCTCCCTCAACACCCACACCCCAGTGCATCCACACCTGAGCGATATCCGATCCTAAAACTCCGACACGGGAATCATAGTGGATTGTAAAGGGTTGACCAATGGCAGGAGCTTCGGGATCCCACCAGACATGCTGCGCAAGCGCTGTGGTTCCAAGAAGCAGTGTGATTGCCAAAACAAAGTATCGCATGCGCGATTTCATGATGTCGCCTCATAAATTATCGTTTCTTAAATGAATTTTGAATGTCGAGGCAGGCTTAAGCCAGCCCATAGGTGTGGAACAGGATGCAGTCTTAAAAAAGA